>DASQDN010000701.1:0-20111 GCA_035634155.1 Bryobacteraceae bacterium
TCGTGACGCGACGTTACAAGGAGGCGACCTACCTATGCAACTGACCGATCTTCTCGTATCTGAACTCGACCGCGAGGCAGTGGGGACGCGTAAGGTTTTGGAACGGGTCCCCGACGACCGTCATGATTGGAAGCCTCACGAGAAGTCAATGACTCTGGGGCATCTCAGCGGCCTGGTCGCAATCATGCCCGGCTGGGTGGAGCAGATGATCGGGCTGGACGAACTCGACTTCATGCCCGGTGGAAAGCCTCACCCCCAGCCCGAACTCCGCACTACGCGCCAGTTGGTGGAGGCATTTGATGCCAGCATCGCAAAGGCTCAGTCCAGCTTGCGAGGCACAACAGACGAGCACCTGATGACTCCATGGCGTTTACTCGCCGCCGGCCGCGTGATGAGTGAGAACTCACGATATATTAACATCCGGGACGGAATCATCAACCATCTGGCACATCACAGGGGGCAGTTGACGGTGTACCTGCGGCTGATCGATGCCATGGTACCGGCGATCTACGGACCCTCAGCCGACGAGCGCCCCTAGGAACTCATGTCGCCGGTGTATATCGATGACCTGCGAGCGCTCCGGCAGTTTTGCCAGACGCTAGAAGGCGAGACAATCCTCGGGCTGGACACCGAGTTTATCCCGGAGCTCACCTACAGCCCTCGGTTGGAACTCGTCCAGATTGCCACGCGCGATGGAAGCACAACGATCGTCGATTACGGCGTGATTGGCCGAGTCGATCACGACCCTTTAGCGCCCATCCTGACCGATCCCAACGTGCTGAAGGTTTTTCACTCGGCGTATGGCGATCTGCTTGTGCTGCAGCCGCTGGCAGACAAGCCGCTCGGCCCGATCTGGGATACACAGCTTGTGACGAAGCTATTTGATTACCGCGGCGGAACCCGCTATGGAGCCGTAGTCGAGTCGTTGCTTGGAGAACGTGTCGCTAGTGGCCAGTCCTTGACCGACTGGTCGAAGCGGCCGCTCTCCGCACAGCAGTTGGAGTATGCCGCCGAGGACGTGCGGTATCTGATCGCGCTTTACCAAGTGCAGCGCGGGAAGTTGGAAGCGCTGGGCCGCGTCCGGTGGGCTGAAGAAGAGTGCCAGCAAGTTGTCGCGGACGTGATGGAGGCGCTGGCTGCGCGCGCTGATGAAAGCACGTTATACCGCGGCGTGCGCGGCTCGCAAAGCCTGGACAGGCGCAGTCTAGCGATCCTGCGCGAGCTTGCAATCTGGCGCGATCGTGAGGCGCGTCGCCGCGACCGGCCGCCGAGGTCGATCTTCAAGGACGACATGTTGGTGCAGGTTGCCCGACGAGCGCCGCAGCATGTACGACAGCTCGGCGAATTCCGCGCCATCACGCCGAGGGATCAGGATAAGTTCGGTTCCGACATCTTGCAGGCAGTGGACCGCGGAAAGCGAGTGCCGGAGGACAAGTGTCCACCACTCCTCGCTTCCGAGCCGACGTTGTCGGACCAGGAGGCGGCATTGGCATCGTTGTTATCCGCGGCCTTGCAGCAACTGGCGCATAAGCATCGGGTGTCGTCCACGTTGATAGCCACGATGAGCGACCTGCATCGCATGGTGGATGCGCACCTTCATTCAGGCTCTGCGGCTTCACCAGTCCTGACGGGTTGGCGAGGCGAACTGGTAGGGAAGGAACTCCTCGCAATCATGAATGGCGAAGCCGGCGTGCGTTGGGATCCGCGTACCCGGTCCATTCGCATGGAAGCGGAGTAGAGGGCCGACTTATTTTCCCTTTAGCGGTAGCACGGATCGGCCCTCAACCCCTGAATACGAGGCAGGATCAATGCGGAGCACTCGCAGCATCGTCGGTGCGACGTCACGCTGAAATACCGGCGCCGAATTGGAAATTTCCCCGAGCGCAGGAACGTCAGCGCCCCACATCGCAAGCCAGATCTTCTCCGCGCCGGGGACCTTCTCCCCATGGCTGGTCCAGTCTTCCGCTGTGCTGCCCCGGCCGTGGTCCGACGTGACGATGATCGTTGTGTTGCCGCGGTACTCGGGTGTTCCCTGGACCACCGTTACCAGATATTCCAGCGCCGTGTCGAAATAACGGATCGACTGAATCACTCTGTCGTAGCGGCGGTCGTGCGCCCAATCGTCCGTCTCACCCAGAGCAATGTGCAATACCCGCGGCTTCTTGCGGCGCAAATAATTGATCGCCATATTCAGCGTGACATAATCGTGGCGAACACCATCCCACGCAGTCATCGCTTCCGTCTGCAAAGCGCTTAAGTCAGGCATCGTAGGGTCGTCCTGATAGCCGGCGTTGATGTAAATCGAGCCTGGTTTACTCTCCGCGATAAACGGGAACACATCCCATGAGGCGAATACAGCCACTCTGCTCCTGGGCAGTCGCAGCTTTCGGCGTACGAACTCGAGAACGGTCTCCGTCGGGTTTTGAATCTTCTCATTCCCCCGTATCACCGAATCTTGTGCGCGTCCCGTGAGTATCTCCGAGTACCCGGGGTAGGACACGCGGAACGAATTCGTCACTTCCACCGAACTGTTCTTCGCGGGATTGCCGAACACCACGCCCTGCCGAGCGAACGTGTTCCAGAAGAAAGGCAGGATTGCCTCCCGCCGTTTATCTTCGGGTATTCGAAGCTTGCCCGCAAGGCTGGCATCCACCCCGTTGAAAAGCTCCTGCCAACGCAAGCCGTCAACGGTGACCAGAATGATTTTCTTTGTGCGGCTTTGCGCAGCGGCGACGCACGCCAGCGCGAGGAAGATGACTATGGTTCGCAGCGCCATGGGAGGCTACGAAGCCGATGCGGTCTTCGCCTCTTGCGAAAGCTTTTCGAAAAAGCGCTTTAGCATCATCTTCGACGTGGTGTCGACCAGCCGCTGACCCACCGCCGCCATGGTGCCACCCAAGTTTACGTCGCCGTCGTAACTCAACAGCGTGCCCGTACCCTCCGGCGCGAGCGAGATCACCCCTTCGCCCTTCATGAACCCGATCTTTCCGGAGCCGTCCACGCGCATGCGAAAGCGGTTCGGTGGCTCTTGATCGGTCAGCTTCACCTTGCCTTCGAACAACCCCGACAGGCTTGCAATCAAAAGCTTCATTCGCATCGCATACTCGTTCTCGCCCGTCTTCTCGAGCGAGTCACAGCCCGGCATGCAACGAGCCAGCACTACAGGGTCTTGCAGCAGTTGATAAGCGCGTTCTTGTGGCGTGTCTAGCTTATAGGTTCCCGCGATCTTCATGCGCGACCCGCCGAGATATCGGCCAGGGCCGTACGAATGGCACGGGCGCCATGTGCGCCCGCAAGATGCTTTCGATACTCCGCCGTCGCGTTCATGTCGGAAGTGGCGTCGATGCTATCCGCCATCACTGATGCGGCAGCCGCGATATCGGCGTCCGAGCCCGACGTCCCCTGAAGCTTCGCTTCGGCCGAAGCGGCGCGGTAAGCAATCGGACCCACCCCCGTGACTCCAATGCGGATGAAACCGATCGTTCCATCGGCGGCTCGACGCACACGCACGGCAACACCCACAATCGCAAAGCCCGAGGCCGGCTGCGACATCTTCACATACGCGACACTCGTACCCGCGACCTCAACCGGTATGGAGATCTCGCGGATGAGTTCGCCTGTGTCCAAAGCCGTCGTGAATGGGTCGAGGATGAAGTCGCCGATGCCGAGCGTACGCTCACCCGTTGCACTCGCGATCGAGACCTCGGCGTCAAGAGCGAAGAGCGCAGCCATGTAGTCGGCGGCCGGATCGTTATGCGCGACGCTGCCGCCGATCGTGCCCATATTCCGCACCTGCACATCGCCGATACATGCGGCGGTCTTCGCCAGCAACGGCGATACGCGATGCAGCACAGCAGACGACTCAATGTCATGATGCGAAGAGGTGGAGCCAATTCGCACACGATCACCGGCTTCTTCGATGAAGCGCAAACCATGAATCCGCCGAATGTCCACCACATGCTCGGGCGTAGCCAAACGGAGCTTCATCATCGGGACCAAACTCATACCGCCCGCCAGCGGCTTGGCTCCGTCCGCCATCAACGCGAGCGCTTCCTTGAGCTGTGTGGTCGACGAGTATTCAAACTCTTGCGCAATCATGCTTGCCCTCCGGCTTGGAGCAGGTTCCAAATTTTTTGCGGCGTCATTGGCATATCGATGTGTTTCACACCCACGGGTCGAAGCGCATCCACCACCGAGTTCACCAGGGCAGGCGAGCATCCGATGGTGCCGGCTTCACCTACGCCCTTCACCCCGAGCGGATTCACTGGAGATGGCGTAATCGTGTGGCTTGTCTCAAGCCACGGAATCATGCGGGCGCGAGGCACCGCGTAGTCCATCAACTCGCCGGTCAACAGTTGGCCGCTTTCGTCGTAAACGGCGTGCTCGTACAGCGCCTGGCCGATGCCTTGCACGATGCCGCCGTGAACCTGGCCATTCACCAACAACGGGTTAATGAGATTGCCGCAGTCGTCGACAGCGACGTAGCGAAGAATGGACACCTCACCCGTGTCCTTATCCACCTCTGTGACCGCGATGTGGGCCCCGAACGGATACGCGAAGTTGGGCGGTTCCCAGAAGCGTGTTGCGACCAGCCCCGGATCCACTCCGGGCGGGAGTTTGATAGCCCGATACGCCGCGCCGGCGATCTCCGCGACGGTAACGGACTTGCCCGTCTTCTTGCAAACGCATTCGCCGTTTGCAAGCGTGACGTCGCCGGAATCGAGCAGCATCTCGCCATACCGCTTCATCTTGGTCTTGATTTCCTGCAGAGCATAGTACAGGGCGGCGCCGCCCACCGCCGTGTTGCGGCTGCCAAAGGTTCCTATCCCGTACTGCACCACCGCCGTGTCGCCATGCAGGACGACAACATTGTCAATCGGCACTCCAAGCTCATCCGCGGCGATCTGAGCGAAGGACGTCTCCTGACCCTGTCCGTGCGGCGAGGTTCCGGTGAGAACGGTCACTTGACCGCTGGGCTCCACCTTGACCGTGGCGCTTTCCCAGCCGCCGGCCGGCGTTGCTGCCGAGGGACCGAAAGCACAGATTTCGCCATACGTACAGATCCCGATGCCCATCAGCTTTCCCTGGGCCCGCGCTTCCGCTTGCTCACGGCGAAGCGCATCGTAGTCGACGATGCCAAGGGCTTTGCGCAGCGTGGCTTCGTAGTCGCCACTGTCGTACGTAAGCCCAGTGGCGGTCGGGAAAGGGAACTCTTCAGGCCGAACGAAGTTCTTGATGCGAATCTCAGCCGGGTCGATGTTGAGCTCAGCGGCAAGCCTGTCCACCATGATCTCGATCGCGTGAGTGGCCTCGGGACGGCCGGCGCCGCGATACGCGTCCGTCGGCACGCAATTGGTGAAGACACCCGTGATGTCCGCCTGTACGTTCTTGAAGCGATACAAGCCCGGAATCATCAGCACGGACAAGGTCGGGATCAGCGGCGTCAGCAACTGATGGTACGCGCCAAGATCCTGGAGGATGTGGATCTTCAACGCGAGGATTGTGCCGTCCCGCTTGGCCGCGATCTCAAGATGGTCCACATGGCCGCGGCCGTGGATCGTCGTGAGGCAGTTCTCACGGCGCGATTCGATCCACTTCACCGGCTTACCGAGCTGCATGCTGACATAGCCCATCAGCGCTTCTTCCGCGTAGACGTTCAGCTTGCTCCCGAAGCCGCCGCCGACCTCAGGCGCGACAATCCGCAGGTAGTTCTCGGGCACGCCTAGCATTCCAGCGATAAGCGTACGTGCCAGGTGCGGGATCTGCGTCGATGTGTGAATCGTCATCGACTTCTCGCCTTTGTTGTAATTGGCAACCACGCCGCGCGTTTCCATAGCGGTAGGAATCAGCCGCTGGCTGATGATCCGCTGCTTCACGACAACATCGGCGTCGGCGAAGGCCTTAAGAACGTCGCCACCTTCCTGGTGATAGCGGAAGGCGACATTATCCTCGTACTGCGGATGGACGCGCGGAGCATCGTCCTTCATCGCCAACTCGGGATCGCCTACCGACGGGATAGGGTCGTACTCCACCTCAATGGCATCGGCGGCATCCCGCGCGACGTACTTATCCGTAGCGACCACCACCGCGACGGCGTGACCGACGTAATACACGCGATCCTGAGCCAGCACGCGATGGTCGGGCACACGCAGCCCGGGGAGTTGAGCGCCGCACGGCACCGGGCCGACGTCCTTCACATCTTCGCCAGTGAAAATGGCAACCACGCCAGGAATGTTGCGTGCAGCGTCGGTTGAGACGCCGCGAATGATTGCCGCCGGATGCGGGCTGCGGACAATGCACGCATGATGCATGCCGGGAATGCGAATGTCGTCTACGTAGGTTGCGGTGCCGGTGAGCAACCGCGGATCTTCGCGGCGCCGCACACCTTTGCCCACGAGTTTTTCAATCTGTGCGGGGACAGTAGTCGTAGCCATAGATATCCTCTTACAGGGAACTCGCCGATCGGTTTATGCGCCGCCGGCCGCCGAAGCAGCCTTCACGGCGTTGACAATGTGTTGATAGCCGGTACAGCGGCATAGATTACCGTCGATGGCATGCCGGATTTCCTGCTCGCTCGGCACGGGATTGTGGTCGAGCAGGTCTTTGCAAGTCATCACCATCCCGGGCGTACAGAAACCGCACTGCAGACCGTGCTCATTCCAGAAGGCCTCCTGGATCGGGTGCAGCTTGCCATTCGTGGCAAGCCCTTCGATGGTGGTGATCTCGGCTCCGTCAGCCTGGACCGCGAAGAGACTGCACGACTTTACGGCCGCTCCGTCGAGCGATACCGTGCAGGCGCCGCACAGCGAGGTCTCGCACCCGATGTGGGTTCCGGTCAGCCCAAGCTCATCTCGAAGAAAGTGGACAAGGAGGAGACGCGGCTCGACTTCTGCCGAGTGGCGGCTGCCGTTCACGGTGATAGTGATGGTGCGCTTCATGGCGATTGGATCGGCTTACCGTATCAGAATGTCGCGGGACAAGTCAACGAGGTAACACCAGCAGACTCCCACCCGCTTCCGGCGCAACACTTAAGGGCGAAAGCGCGTCTCTAGTGGAAGACTTTACACCATGAAACCCATCCTGCTGGTTCTCCTTTGCTCGCTCCCCTCGCTTGCTCAGGACGTTGTATTCCGAGGAACACCCACCGTCCGAGTGTTTGCGACCACGGCACAAGACGAACGCCAGAAGCTGGATACCGAGACGGCGCAGAAGAATGAATGCTTGATCGTCCAACGCGGCAAGAAGTATTTTTGGGCATCCCGCAATAACGCTCCGCTGACACGCGTGGACGCCGCGCAGTTCACATACTTCATACACAATGGAGGCGCGGGGTATGTAAAGGTCTTCACAGGCAATCGGGAGACGGCCAAAGCGCCCGCCGATTACATCGAGAACATCAACCAGGGATTCGAAGTGGTCACCTACTGGGGCAGAGCGCAAACAGTCGTCACCGAAGCGGCGAAGTAGCCTCAGCCTTCCGCATATGATTGAGGAAGGGTGTCCTTTAGCGACCAGCTCAGTGAACTCCTTCCCGTCGATCTCCCGCATCGCGAGACGGTCATCGCGAAGGCGGCTCGGCATCTGGATCTCATTGTCGAGGCCAACCAGCATTTCAACCTCACCCGTATTCTCGACGAGCGCGAAGCAGCCATCAAGCACGTTGTGGACTCCGTTACCCCTTGGCGGTTGTTCGCGGATGCCCCTGAGGTTTTCGACGTCGGTACCGGCGCAGGATTTCCGGGTATCCCGCTGGCCGTTGCACTTCCCGAAATCCGCTTCACCCTAGTGGAGTCCACCGGTAAGAAAGCCCGATTTGTGGCTGCGGCCGCCGTCGATCTGGATCTCGCCAACGTCGACGTGATGCCGCGTCGGGCCGAAGAGGTCTTGCGCACTCACCAGGGCGTTCTGATTACGGCCCGCGCCGTGGCGCCGCTCGATCGCGCGCTCGATCTTCTGGGGCCTGCGGTGCGGGTAGGGTCGCGAGCGCTCCTTTACAAAGGGCCGGATGGAGAGGCAGAGATCGACAAGGCCACCGCGGCGCTCCGCCGCCACGGCGTGAAAGCTCACCTGCGACAGCGCTACGATCTTCCGGATGAGCTTGGCTCACGCACCATGGTGGAGCTGGCGAAGAGGTAGACTACATCGGCGGGCGGCGCTGCTTCAGCTCCGTCATCACGCTCGACACCAACTCCTTGGCGTCCTCAATGCCTCTGAGGATGAGTTGGATATCCATCTTGGGTTTGCCCGGCTGGCGCGCGCTTTGACAATAAATGCCATGCTGGCCGACGAGTACCAGTGCGTCCGTCAGGACATCCAAAGTGACAGCCAGCCGTCCACGCGCCACGCCCATTTGGGTCTCGAATGCTTCCAATTCTTCGCGCCGCTCGTCGAATACAGACATGTGTTCTATAGGATGTCGAGCAGCGACAATTGTCTCTCCGCATCCAAGTCGGCTGGCGACTTTCGCCGCACGTCGGGGCGCGTGCCGAACTCGCGCATCAGGCGAATGAGCGCCGCGTGATGCGTGTAGATATCGAGGAGCAGCCGGCATCGCGTGCAGCCGCCCCGAATTCCGCCGAGTCCGTCAGTTTCGGGCGCGTAGCCCGGGTGTTTATGGCAGCGGCCTTTCCACCGGATCGAGCCGATCTTAAGCATTCCTGGAGGTTCTATTCCAGAATGCCATGCCCGACTGATGCACTTCCTATTCGTACCGAAGCGCGACGATCGGGTCCACCCGGGCGGCCCGCTCCGCTGGTATATAGCCGGCCGACAGCGCTACCAACGCCATGGTCAAGGTCGCAATCGCCAGCGTCATCGGATCTGCCGCCTCCAATCCAAACAGTTGCGACCGCAAGAATCGAGAAAGCGCCAACGCCAGCGGCAGACCCACGCCGATGCCGATGCCAGCCATCAGCGCCACCTCCCGCATGACAAGCTGAATCACACCTGACCGTTCCGCGCCCAGGGCGACGCGAATGCCGATTTCGCGAGTTCGGCGGGCGACCGAGTACGCCATCACGCCGTATAAACCGATCGCGGCCAGCAGCGTCGCAAGCAGCCCGAAAAACGCCGACAGCGTCGCCACCAATCGCTCCACAAACAGGCTTTCGGTCACCTGCACTTCCATGCTCTTCATGTCGTTGACGGGAACGTTGGCATCCAGTCGCTGCATCTTGGCGCGAATCGCAGTGGCGGTACTCAGCGGTTCGGTCGCCGTGCGCAGATAGAACGTGGCTTGATTGGGATTCTCCTCCTGCAGCAGAGGAGCAAAGACGTACCGTAGCGGCTCTGCCCGCAGGTTGGTCGTTTTCTGGTTCTTCACCACCCCGACGATCTCGCGCATGTTCCGGTCCTTGTTCCTGCCGAAAGCGAGGCGGCGGCCCAGTGGATTCCCGCTGCCGAAATACGCTTTCGCCATGGCTTCGTTGATTACGCAGACCAGAGGCGATCCGGCGCGGTCCGCGTACGTAAATTCGCGTCCCGCCACGATCGGCACTCCCACCGTCGAGAAGAACGAAGGACCGATCATATTCACGTCCACCGTCATGTCCTCATTGTTCTTAGGCGTGTACCCACCGATCTTGATGCTGTACATGTTGCGGTTCTCAGTCATCAGCGGAACGTCGGCCGCGCTCACCAATCGCGTTCCCGGCGTGTTTTGCATTGCCTGCAACGTACGCTCGAAAAAGTCGATCGCGCGCTCGCGCTGGTAGCCGCTCAACGACGGCTCGATGCTGAAGGTCATCAGGTTCTCAACCGCGAATCCTGGATGCATTCCGCGCAGGTTGAAGAGGCTGCGGGCAAACAGTCCGGCGCCGATCAGCAGAAGCAGCGACAGCGAGATCTGCGCCACGACCAATCCCTTGCGCAAACGGACCTGGCCGACGCTGCTTGAAAGATTGCCGGCTTCCGTCTTCAACGTATCGGAAATCGCGTGGCGAGCCGCTTGAATGGCGGGAACCAGTCCGAAGATCACCGCAGCCAGCGCCGAAATCGCGAAGTTGAATGCTAAGACGCGCGCGTCGGGTGCCGTGGAGAAGGCGCGAGGGGCCTCCTCGAAAGGCACGAAGCTCAGCAGAAGATCCCCCGTCCAGACGGAAACCAGCAAACCGAGGCAGCCTCCGGCGAAGGAAAGCACTGCGCTTTCTGTCAGCAGTTGACGCGCGATCTGCCAGCGTGTCGCCCCAAGCGATACGCGGATCGCAATCTCACGCTGCCGTCCGGCCGCGCGTGCGGTAAGAAGGTTCGCTACGTTAGCACAGGCGATGAGAAGCACCAGCCCAACCATCGTCATCAAAACCCACAGCGGCGCCTCGGCGGATTCACGGAAAGTTGAAGGACCCTTTCCTGCCCATTCCACCCCCAGGGTTTTCTCCTTCAGGAATCGCGGCCGCATGTCCACGCGCTCCGCCGGAAGAGTGTCCGCGTCGAGCCGGACTAACTGCTTGTACAAAGGCTCCAAAGCCGCCTGGGCCTTGGCCTCCGTCATGCCAGGCTTCAGACGGCCAAATACGTTGAGCCACCGATCGTTCCGATTGTCCAAGGAATCCCACGTGGGAGTCGCCTGCTTCTTCATCATGATCGGCACGAAAACGTCGGTCGCGCTCCCGACCTCCAGGCCGCGATATCCCGGCTGTGTCACGCCGATCACTTGGAAGGGGTGACCGTTCACCAGCAGCGTCTGCTGCAGGATGTTGCGGTCGCTGCCGAAACGCCTTTCCCAGTACTCGAACGCGAGCACGGCAACCGGATGTCCTCCGACGGATCGGTCGTCCTCAGGCGTGAGAAGGCGTCCGAGTCGGGGCCGCACGCCGAGCACATCGAAATAGTTGCCGGTGACCACCTCGGCGGTGGCGCGTTCCGTCTTGCCTTTGTAGCCGAGTGCGACCGAATTGCCGTACTTTGCAATCAGTCCATCGAATACGTGCGTGCTTCCATCGCGGATCCCGAGATACATCGGGTACGACGTGGTCTTTTGACCGCGCGTGGTGCCGAACTTCGGACCTTTTTCGTTGAGCTGGACAATTCGCTCGGGCTCGCGAATCGGCAGCATGCGGAGCAGCACCTGATCCATCAGCGTGAAGATGGCGGTGTTTGCGCCGATCCCCAACGCCAGCGAGAGCACGGCGATACCAGTAAACACGGGACTCTTTGCGAGCGTGCGAAGGGCGAAACGGAGCGATTTCATCGATGGCCAAACTGCACGACACCTGCCGCGGGCGCCCTTGCTTTGTAATCAGCGTGTTGGCCGATTGGCCGCCAGTCCGAGCGTCCCGAAAATGGGACGGCATCTGTTTCGAACCGAACAGGCTAACGGAGGAGGGCCAGTGCGATACGGTCTATCACAGTACGAACCGTAAGGGCAGGCACGTTGGAGTTGTTCGCTAGAATGCTGAACGCGTAGCGATCTCCGGCGTATCCCGAGAGCGCATTCACGTGGCTCAAGGAACCCGTCTTGGCTCGGATACGGGAAGCGTTCGGGTGTCGCGCAAAGCGCTTCTCCAACGTTCCGTCCAAACCTCCGATCGGCATGGCGGCGATCCACGCATCCCGGTGGCGACCGCCGTACATGTACCTCAAGAGCGTGACGACCGTGGATGGGCTGACCAGCGTCTTGCGCGAGAGGCCGGAACCATCCTCGAACGTGTATTCCTTTTCATTGACGCCCGCCTCTTTCAGGAACTCCCGAAGCTCTTCGATGGCCGCTTTGCGCGTCCCGGCGCCGGTGCGCACACGCCCGGTTTCCAGCAGCACGATCTCGGCGTGAAGATTGACGCTGTCCTTGTTAATGACTTTCAGCGCCTCCACCAGCGGCTGCGATTCGTAGGTAACCAGCGCGACCCCAGGGGCAGGGGACTTGGCGTGATCCACGCGCGCTACCCCGGCAATCCGAACCCCGCGTTCGAGGAGCGCTTCCCGCAGCGCTTGAGCAGCGAAAAGGGCCGGATCGTCCACCGCAAGAACGTACTCCTTTGGGGCGGCGATACTCCCCCACAACGTGAGCTCATTAGACGCCGGCAAGCGAGCAAACTTCAGATCCGTAGTGGTTCCTGTAGTTGCCTGGTTGTGGATCACCATGCCGTCCGCGGAAGGACTCGTAGTGACGACGGGGGGATCACCCGGCGTCGTCGGAGCGATCCCAAGTTTGAACGTGCCGTCGTTGACAAACAGCGAGGTAACGGGCGCGCCGTAGGAGTAGAGCGGATCGTCCACCGCCCAGCCCTCCGGAAAGGGCTCGTTTGCGTACGCCGAAACGTCCGCAACAATGTCGCCTTGCACGTGGCGCAGACCGGCATCAACGAGCTGCTGCGCGAATTGCTCGACATGCCGCAGCGGGTTCTCGTCTGTCGCTTTCGGGTTATAGGGGATGACACGGCCGGAAAGGTTGGGATCTCCGCCGCCCACCAAGCGAAGCTCTGTCACACGACCGTCCGCGTCGAGCGCCGCAGGTGCGGTGATCAGCGTGCGAAAACGGTAATGAGGGCCGAGGCGGGTGAGCGCCAGCGCGGTCGAGAATAGCTTCGCATTCGATGCCGGCACGAAGAGCTGATGCTCGTTGCGCGCATAGACGGTGGCTCCGGTTTGCAAATCCACCACCTGAATTCCCCAGATCGCGTTGGGAGCTCCGGCCAGGATGCGCTCGATACGCGCTCGAACCGTTTGCGCCGGCGCTACAGATCCGGCGAACAGGAACAGTCCGATCAGCGCGCCGACGTTACGCATTCAGTGCCATGATAAGGCATGCGCCTGATCCCCGGTGTTGCTTCGCTTTGCCTGGCAGCCTCTTTGATGGCTATCGAACCTCGCAAATCTCCCGCCGAGTACCCGGCGCAGGGCAAGGGCAATGACATCGAGGTAGGCGCTGAGTACACGGTTCGCTCGTTTCTGGCTGACGGGCATTCCCTCACGATCGAGGATTACCTGATGGTGGAGGTGGGAGTGTACCCGGCTGCCGAGACGATGGTCAGCACGGAACGATTCACGCTCAGAATCAACGGCAAGGACACCCTGGTCGCGCAGACGCCCGGCATCGTGGCTGCATCATTGAAATACCCGGACTGGAACCAAAAACCGCGGGTGATCGCATCGGCTGGCCCCGTCATCTTCGGACGTCCCCAGGCGCAGCAACGCTTCCCTGGCGACCCTCGGCAAACTCCTCAGCCCCGCCAACCTGTGCCCGCTGAAAACCAAACGAACCCAATTGACTACCCCGACCTTCTGACCCGGACCGCCTTGCCGGAAGGTCGGACCCGGAAGCCGGTGGACGGCTACATCTTCTTCGCCTATGACGGGAAACTGAAGGCGATCAAGTCCGTGGAGCTACTGGTGGACGGCGTCCCGATGAAGCTACGTTGAAGTCAACTTCGCCTCGAGCCAGATCGTTAACACCAAGAGAAACACGACGATAGAGCCGATCATCGGCAGCGCCATCACCACTTGGATCCCGTAGAACTCGGCCGCATACCCGAGCGTCGCCGGAGCCAGCAGCCCTCCCGTCATCGCTAAAGAGAAGATTCCGTTGAAGAAGCCCGGGTGGTAGTGGGGGAACCTTGCCCCGATCTTCTCGACCACTAGAGGATAAATCGGAGCGAAGCCAAATCCCACCAGCAAAGTGCCGGTCAATGCCCCGAAGAGGTTGTCAGTGAGTGTCAAGATGATGCATCCAAACATACTTGCGAGCACGCTTCCGAGCAGGAGGCGACCGTGCCTCACTCTGGGCAGCAGCGCTTGAGCACCCGCCCGACCCAGCATCAGCGAAAGCCAATAAAGCCCGAGCAGGCAAAGCGCCGTCGTTGGACTCACTCCCAAGCGAAGGATGAAGAACAGCGGAAGCCAGCCGGCGATCGCCCACTCGTTGCCGAAATGGAAGAACAGCAGCAGGCTGAACAGCACAGCGCTGGGGATAGTGAACTCGCGGGCCACGTCCTTAAGGCTGCGCGTGCGATGGATGCGCTCGGGAGGCAGGTGCTTCGCGCCCACGTAGCCGATGGCGAAGAAAGCAGGGATGATCGCCACCAGGAAGAGAGTGCTCGACACCGTGTAGACGGAAAAGGCTCCGGCCACCAGGAACGCCGCCACAGCCGATCCGAAGCCGAAGAACGCCCCGGCGATATTGATGGTGGCCGCAGGTTCCTGACGGTAGGCTATCGAGATGCCGTGAAGAATCCCGGCATTCAACGCGCCGGCTGCTATCCCGAGTCCGAAGAACCCGATGAGTCTCCACCACTCGGGCACCGGGGGAGCAGTGAATGACAATCCCGCGAGCGAAACGAAGGCGAGGCCGCACGCGGCGACCAGAGCTCGTGCGGGGTTGCGTGGCCAGAACGTGCGCGTGAGCAGCACCGACACCAGAAGACCGCAGACCACCGACAGGAAGTAGTTCCCGATGGTCACGTAATGAGGTCGGAGGTGATAGCCCCAGGCGGGCATGATCGCGCCTGGGAAGGCGAACAGGAGCCCGGAAAGGAAGAATCCGGCCAGAGCTCTGCGTGACGAGGTGGTCTCGATCAGGGCTGCTGGCTGCACGACATTAGTCTACAGCTTCACTGCTTCATATTTCCGAAGGGGCGGCTACTGATTTCGGGAGATTCCAATGATCGGCGTCGATTAGAATCAACGATCTAAGAGTTGGCCTAAGGATTGCATAGGTAAGATTGGGTTTTTTCAGGTCTTTCGCTTGGTGTTGGTTGTCTCCTTCGATTGCTCAGCGCCCCGCCGTTTCGGGGCGCTTTCCTTTTTCTCCCTCTAAAATCTTTGTCTCAGGATGTTGACAAGCTTACTTTGTCATGTGAGGATGAAGGTATCACTGAAAAAGGAGGTGGTCCAGTCTAATGGAAATAGAAAGTAATAGACCTAGATCAACGCGCGAGGTGGCCGACTTCTGAGTCGACTGCTCATACCGTAGTTGGTTTCGTTTCAGTGGCGAGGCCGTAGTTCATGTGGACCGGCTGCCCCGCGCGCGGGACGAAGGACTATAAAGACAAGCCCCGAAGGCGAGAAGTCGCTTACGGGGCTTGCCTCTTTTAGGGCGTGTTGTGAACCGTTAAACGGCGACGCCGTGCTACAATGGCAAAAGTTTACGAAATAAGGGGATAGCTGCAATGAAAGCTGGGATCCATCCCGCTTACAACGAAGTAAAGGTCACTTGCGCGTGCGGTCACAACTTTCAGACCCGCTCGACGCACAAGGGTGACGTACGTGTAGAAATTTGCGCCAACTGCCACCCGTTCTTCACGGGTCGTCAGAAACTGGTGGATACCGAAGGCCGTGTGGATCGCTTCCAGAAGAAGTACGCCAACGTGGTTACCGGCAGGAAAAAAGGCAACGAAGCAAAGCCGGTGAACGCTTAGTTCCCGGCCTTGCCTGACTGAGCTGCTCGGGCCGCCTCTCTGGCGGCCTGTTCCGCTTTCATCTTTCGATCTCGCTCTTCGCGAAACTTCTCATACTCCCCAAGCTGCGTCGGTTTCAGCATTGCCCTCACTTTGCTCGTCTGCTCGGAGCGGATCTGCTCGCGCAGAGTGTCGGCTTCCTTCTTTTGCCGGCTTTTGAGGGCATGAAACTGACTGCGGGTCTCGTCCAGAATCCGATTCAAGTCTGAAACCTGGGTCGTGTCGAGTTGAAGGCGCTGGCGAAGCTCCTCTACGTACCGTCTACGCCACTCGTCCGGAGAAGGCCGGGTAGGCTGCGCATTCGTCGTCGCCGCCACCGTCTTGACCGTGTACGAGTGGTAGCCGAGCGCGCCCACCCCCACGCCGCTGGCGAACACGGCAAACAATGACATCAGCATCCCGAACTGCGAACGCTTCACAGAGACTCCCCTACGGTATCGAGTTCACTTTCCCTTTCCTCGTCGAGAACATCCGCGTACGTCGCGGTGAACACGGGATTACCTGACGACGATGTGGAGGTAGTTATGGCCGTCATCACAAAACAAAGCGCTAAGGCGCCAGTGACAAACACGCGGGCGAAGCGTGTGAAGCCGAAGGTGACCTTCCGCCGCTGTTCGATCCGGCCCCAAAGCTCAGGCGTGAAGTTGGGGCCTGGCTCGAAGTCAGGTAGCGACTCGCGGTAGGCCACGAAGATCTCGTCCAATTTATGTTCGTTCGAACCGGACATAGTTGTTTCCCTATATACTACTTGGTCGCGTCGCGCAGGGGCGCCGCTCCGTCTTTTGAGGCTTCAAACGCCTTCAGAACTCTCTGCCTGGCTCGGAACAGACGCACCTTCAAGGCATTCTCCTTGACATGGTAGATCTGCTCCAATTCCTTCAGCGATAATCCTTCGACTTCCTTCAACATTAGCAGGATGCGATCTTCTTCGGAGACCCCCGAGAGCAGCGTATTCACGAACTCCCGAATGCCCCGGCGATACTGGTCATCCTGGTCGGCTTTCCCTCCGGCAACAGCATCGGCCATCAACACCTGCTGCTCGGAAAGATCCGACATTCTCGATTCATGCCGCCGGCGCTGCCGCCTCAAATAATCGAAGCAGGCATTGACAGTCAGCCGGTACAGCCACGGCTCAAAAACTTCGGCCGTCCTCAACTGCTGCAGCGAAAAGTACAACCGCAGAAAAACATCCTGCGCCACATCCTCTACATCCTCGGGCCGGCCGATCAAACGAGAGATCGTACCTAGGATGCGTTTGCGATAGACCGAGACAACCTGACCGAAGGCGGCATCATCGCCGGAGCGGGCGCGCTCGATGAGCTCGAAATCGGCTTGCATGAGTTGAACACGGCGCAGCTCGTAAGCAGAAAAGGCGAACTGTCGCTACCTTAGGTTACTAAACGAACGACTGCGTTTGAGGTGGGGCGAAGTTCCAGACGACCGGGAAAGCGCGCCGTGAGCAATTCCTTACATTAACTTCCTTTCAGGATTTTCTGCCCCGCCGACCACGCCATGCTAATAGAATGTTAGATACCAGCCGCGGCTAACGATGTCGGACCCTTCCTCAAACGCGGCTACTTCAACAAAAGTTGTTGTAGCCACAACTGTTGCCCTCTCATTTATCTCGTTTTGGCGCGGCGCTGCGATCGTCTTAAGCGATCTCGGCTCCACGATGTTCTACGTCGGTGGAATTGCGGAGAAGGCGATTGGGGAATCCGCCGCATGGTTCGTCCTCGCGGTGATGTTCTTCAGCTTCGCAGTCCGGTCGCTGTACATGGAAAGCTGTTCCATGTTCGTACGCGGAGGCGTCTACGTCGTAGTTCGCGACGCGCTGGGACCGACGATGGCGCGCATCTCGGTTTCGGCACTGGTGGTGGATTACATCCTTACCGGCCCTATCAGCGTCGTGGCAGCGGGACAGTATCTGGGACGCCTCCTGAATGAAATCAGCGAGATGCTTCACAGTTCCTTTCGAATCGATCCGAACTACTTCGCTGCCGTATTCGGAGTCGCCGTGACCGGCTATTTCTGGTGGAGCAATACCAAGGGGATCCACGAGTCTAGCGGCAAAGCCCTCCGAATCCTGCAGATCACCACGGTGATGGTCGCCATACTCCTTATATGGTGTCCTTTGACGCTTCTGCTACGAGGCAGCTTCGAACTACCGGCGCTTCCGTCGATGCAGACGATGAATCAGACTCAACACGCGCTCGGCTGGCTGCACGGCACCTTCTGGTCACAGATCCCGTTCGTGATGATGGTGGTCGGGTTCGGCCACTCTATGCTCGCGATGAGCGGTTTTGAGACGCTGGCGCAGATTTACCGCGAGATTGCCTATCCGAAGCTGAAGAACCTGAAACTCACCGCCAACATCGTTTGCTTTTATGCGTTGTTTAGCACGGGTGTGATCTCCATGTTTGCGGTGATGATCATTCCCGACGCTGTACGGCCTCAGTACTATGACAACCTGATCGGCGGTCTGGCCATGAGCCTGGCCGGACCCGAAGTCCTGCGGCTCACCTTCCACATCTTCGTTGTGATCGTGGGTGTTTTGATCCTGTCGGGCGCGGTGAACACGTCGATCATCGGCGCAAACGGCGTTTTCAATCGGGTGGCCGAGGACGGCGTCCTCCTGGAATGGTTCCGGCGTCCGCATCATCGCTTCGGCACGACGTACCGGATTATCAACATGGTCACCATCGCGCAGATGTTGACGATTATCGGCAGCCGAGGCGATGTGTACCTGCTCGGCGAAGCATACGCTTTTGGCGTCGTCTGGAGTTTTTCCTTCAAGGGGTTGGGGGTACTGGCGCTACGCTTCCAGCGGCGCGATCAGGAGTACAAGATCCCGCTGAATTTCCGCATCGGTAAGACGGAAATCCCGGTGGGACTTGGGGCCATTGTGATGGTGTTCTTCTTTGTCGCCATCGCAAACCTGTTCACCAAGCAGATTGCCACGTACTACGGTGTGACATCCTCGGCCATCCTATATGTCCTCTTCCTGGTTTCCGAAAAGGTGAACCGCCGGCGGATGCAGGACGAGAAGACCGGGCTGGAGAAGTTCAACCTCGATACTCAGCCTCAAATCGTTGCCGAGCAGATCAAGGCGCGCGCCGGGGCGGTTTTGGTTGCGGTCCGGGGTAACAACCTGGAGCATCTTCGCCGCACGCTGCAGAAAACCAATCTTCGGCGGCACGACATCATCGTAATGACGGTTCGCCCGCTTTCGACCGGGGCCGGTGAGTTCGAGCTGAAAGAAGACCAGATCTTCAGCAGCTACGAGCAGGAGTTATTCAGCAAGGTAGTGGAACTGGCCGAACGCGAGGGTAAGCACGTAGAACTACTGGTAGTCCCGGCGGTGGACCCGTTCGATGCGATGGTGCAGACGTCCGCAAACCTGAAAGTTTCCAAGTTAGTGACCGGTGTTTCCGAGCGCATGACGTCCGATGAACTGGCTCGTTCCATCGGCCTGGCCTGGGAGCGTCTGCCCGAGCCGCGGCATCCGTTCTCCCTCGAGGTCATCAGCCCAGACCGCCCATCCACGTACGTCAACCTGGGTCCCCACCCGCCGCGCCTTTGGCCCGAGGACATCGACCGTCTGCATGAGCTTTGGCTCCGCCTCAGCGAGCAGGCAAATCTCGGCTCCAAGCTGCATCACCGTGATGTTATCGGGCTCGCCCTTCGCCGGCTTTCTACGGATCTTGATGCCGGCAAGAGGGATGAGATCGTCGATTCGCTAGAGCGCGACATCCGGGATCACCATTAACAAACCTTTCACAAATCCCTTACAAAGTTTTCTACGTCACACCGCGGAACGGTGCGCATCCATGATTCTTGCGGATGACAAAGAGTGCTACATTAGTTAGCCAGCAGTTTAGAGGGCACACATGCGGAGCTTCATTCCCGTACTTCTCGCGGTTTCTTTAACCCCGTTTCTCCAAGCCAATGAAATAGCGAAGGCTCGTTTGCTCGAAAAAGAGGGCGATGCGCTCGGCGCTCGCTCCACTCTTCGAGCAGCGGCAAGTAGCGACACCGAATCGCTGCTTGCCTATGCTGAGTTTCTCCATCGGCACCGCGATCCGGAAGCCCGCTCGGTATACGAGCGCGCTCTAGCCCGATCGTCAGGCGTCCAAAAGTCTGAGATCGCTAAACGGTTAGTCCTGCTGAGCCTGATCGGAGACGATCGCGAAGGGGCGCTAAAGCACTACGAGACGTACAGGGCGGCGGGAGGCAGCGACCTGACTCCATCAGTTCTGCAGCGGGCTCGCGGCGAAGGTAAACAGGTGGAATGGGTCTCGATTCCCGGACCCTTGAAGTCCTTCGCGCGTATGGCTGCGCTGTCGCCCGATCTGCCCGCGGAAGATGTTCTTTCCGCGATTGCGCGCAACGTGGTGACCAATGGATACCAGGCGACTTCGGGAGCCGAGTCGCTTGACCAGACCGAATTCTTGAAGCTTGTATTCCGGTACCTCTCGCAGGCCCGCGAGTTGGAGAAGCTGGCGGCCGACACCAATCAGGTAATCACAATTGAAACCTGTGAGTCGCCCAAGACGGCGGATTTGCTGCGTGTGCTCGGATACCGAATGCGCGGCGGCTGCGGGGCGGAGGTCGTGCTTGAGACGGTGAACGCCACCCGCGCTTTTTTGACCATCGATTCGGGCTTCCCCCTTGCGCAACTGGAGCAGTCGCTGCGTACGAACAAGCCCTTTGTGTACGACTTTC
>DASQDN010000702.1:0-5981 GCA_035634155.1 Bryobacteraceae bacterium
TTCCCGCAACGGCGCCCTGCTGCTTCACAGAGCTGGCGATTCGCCGCAGCGGTTCAATGTGTTCATCCGACCACAGGCCGAGATCTCCGGCGGAAATGCGGCCCTCGGGAGTGACAGCGGTCGCCTCGACGAACACCAATCCCGCGCCACCTACGGCACGGCTTCCAAGATGGACCAGGTGCCAGTCGTTGGCGAAGCCGTCCTCGGCGCAGTACTGGCACATCGGCGACACGCCAATGCGGTTCGGAATCGTGATGCCTCGGATGGTCAGAGGCGAAAACAGTCCTGTGCTCATACCAGCTTGGATGCGAGCGGATTACGAAACGAACCGGATGTGCAGTTGGGCTAAACCGGCTTTAAGCCGCGCGAACCGGCTCGGGAGCGTTCTCCAGCGACCGCGGCAGGATCACCGTGAACGTCGATCCATGGCCCACCTTGGAATCGACGGCGATATCGCCCCCGTGCTTGCGCGCGATATTCAGGCACCCGAACAGACTCAGCGAGGCACGGACACGGTCGCCTTCGCGGTTGAAGCTCGGGTTGAAAATGGCGTCGCAGAGCTCGGTCGGGATTCCACGGCCCGTATCCTTCACCACGATGCGAATGGAGGCGTCGTCGGCTCGGGTCTGCAGTGTGATGGAGCCGTTGCCTTCAATTGCCTGCGCCGCGTTGCGAAGCAGGTTCATAAACACCTGGTTCAACTCGGCTCCATACACGTTGATGATCGGCACGGGCTGCAAATCGCGAACCACTTCCACCCGCCCGCGGAACTCCGGCTCCAATAGCGCGAGTATGTGATCGAGCGACTGCAACACGTCGAAGTCGCCAAATTCAGCACGGTCAAGCTGCGCGAAGCTCTTCAGGCTCATCACCAGCTTGCCGATGCGCTGGCTCGCGTCTTTGATTAACCGCGCGTTCGTTCGCAAAGCTTCAATCGCCGCCCTCGGATCGGCCGTGCCCGCAATTCGATCGGCGCACCGCAGCGTCAAATCGGACGAGCTTTGGATCACGCCTAGAGGCGAATTGATCTCATGAGCCAGGGCCGCGACCAGGCTTCCGAGAGCGGCCATCTTTTCGCGATTCAGCAGCTCGGCCTGCGTGATCTGCAACTGCTCCAGCAGTTCGGCGAGCTCTACATTCCGCAGCCGGTGAATCTCCAATTGAGATTCCAGCTCCAGCGCCTTGTGCCGCAGCGTTGCCTGGTCACTGAAGATCTCGGCCTTGATCTTTTCGTATGCCTTGTAGTGGTGGAGCGCGCTGCGAAGATCGCCTGTTTTCTCGTAGATGTCCGAGAGCACCTGGTGAAAATCGCCCAATTTGGGACGCGCGCCGATCTCTTCGGAAATCGCCAGCCCGCGATGCAGGTTCTCCAGCGCCCGTTCGGTGTCGCCCATGTTGTGGAGAATGCTGCCGATGTGGAACAGGTTGGTGGTCTGCGGCTGCAGATACTTCTCCTGCTCACGCATCGCGAGCGCTCGGCGGTGACAGTCGAGCGCGTCATCGAACCGGTGTTGCGACTCGTAGACCTGCCCCAGATCGGTTAGCGCGCGAGACAACGCGATAGAGTGGCCCGCCTTTTCCGCGATCTCCAGGCTGTCCTTATGACATTCCAGAGCGGCGGCAACCAGGCCCAATGCTTGGTAGGCGCTCCCCAATCCCGACAGAGCCCGCGCGACGCCCACCTTGAAGCCGGTATCGCGGAAAAGCTCCAGCGAATCCCGATAACAAGCCACCGCCAGATCGTACTGGCCCAGACTATGAAGGATCCCTCCCTTTGCGGCCATGGCGAACGCTTCCGTGCTGCTATCCTTGAACTCACGCAGGACGGGAAGCGCGCGTTCTACGTGCCGCAGCGCTTCATCGAAGTTTCCGAGCGTCCACTGCACCATTCCCAGAATCACCCGAATCCGAGCTTCGCCTTGGGGGTCGCCGTGAAGCAGGGTGAGTCCGCGCATGCAGCTGGCCAGCGCCGCCTTGAAGTCCGAGCGGATGTATTGCACAAACGCGAGAATTCCGGTGGCACGTCCTTCCCCGGCTTTATCCCCGATGGTGCTGGCGATTGACGCAGCCTCCGAAGCCAGAGCCTGCATACGGTCCCATTGCTCGTAGCCGGTGAGGGAATACGCGAGCGAGTTGAGAGCGGCCACACGCTGGCGCGTCGGCTCAGGCCCGATTGCGTCGAGTTCCTCCTCCAGCTCTGCCATCTTCTCCAGCGGAAACGCCATGTCTTTCTATTCTGCCGGATTCGGCGACGCGATGCGGATTGAGCCCTCCGCAGCCCAGAGTTAATCGGTCCGGAGGGCTTGCGAGGGCGCCAGACGTGTGCCTTTCCGAGCCGGCCAGTAGCTCGCCGCGATGGCTGTGATCAGCAGGGCAACGGTCACGAGTCCGAAGGTGATGGCGTCATGCGGGGCCACGCCCGCCAGGAACGCAGCCAGCGCCGGCGTAGCCACGGCGGCAAGCGCAAGGCCCAAAGCAACTCCGACGGAGGTGAGCACAATGCCATCGCTAACCAGGAGGCGTAGAATGCTGCCGGGCGTTGCGCCCAACGCCATTCGCAGCCCCACCTCGGACACGCGGCGGCTCACCGAGTACGAGACTACCCCATATAGCCCGGCGATGCTCAGCATCCACGCAACGATCCCGAGCGCCGATAACAGGAAGGCCGCTACCTGCGACGGAAATAGCGCAATCGCCATCACTGCGCGCAACGGTTGAACGCGCGTAGTCACCCGTGCATCCACTTTTCGCAATACGGCGGGCAACTCGTGAATGAGGGTGGCGACGTCGGACTCAGTTCTCACCAACACCTTCATGCGGGAATCGGCTGTCGCCCCTCGCGGCCAGTAGACCTGAGGAGTGGGCTCCTCGCCGAGCGTCATGTAGCGCGCATCCGCCGCCACCCCCACGATCTCAGCCCAGGGCAGCATCTGATCTTTAGCGGCGGGCCGGCGCACCCGATGGCCGATTGCGTCACCGGCAGGAAAATGCTGACGCACGAAGGCCTCGTTCACGATAACGGCGAGCGGCTTGTCCAGCTTATCGCTCGGCGCGAAGTCACGACCGGAACGCAAAGGGATACCCATGACCTGGAAGTAGCCCGGCAAGATCCAATTCGTGTTCACCCTGGCCGCTTGCTCCTTGTCCCCGCGATCGATCAGAAGGCTGTTCACACTGGTGTCGAGGCTTAAAGGTATCAGCGCCGCGCCCGATACGCCGGAAACCTCCGGCAGATCGCGCAGGCGTGCCAGCAGCAAGGATTGATACGTGTTCACCTGCTCCGGCGTCATCTGCACACTGCGGGTATCGGTCTCAATCGTCACTACACGATGAAGGTCAAAGCCCGGATGAATCTCCGTCGCCGCCCATAGGCTCCTCACGAAAAGGCCTGTCGTAATCAGCAGCACCGTGGACACCGCAACTTGCCCGACGATCAGAGCGCCGCGCAAAGACCAGCGATGCGATCCTCCACGCACGCCTTGACTGGACCGCGTGCCGATGCCGACTCGCCACGCCTGCAGAATCGGAGCGAATCCGCTCACCGCGGTTGCAATCAGCGCGAGCAGTGTTAAGAACAACAGCAAACGCCAATCGAGCACAACTTCCACTTCGAAGGGAATGGGGAATGGAAGCGGAACTGCTACGAGCATTCTGGCCAGCCATACGCTGAGCACAGCTCCCACACTGATGCCTGCCACAGACAGGAGGAAGCTTTCGGTGAGCAAGAGGCGCGCCAGTCGCCTTCGCCCGCAACCGAGGCTTACCCGGACGCTGATCTCTTGTCGTCGCGCCATCGCTCTGGCGATCAACAAGCCAGCCACGTTCACACACGCCACCACCGTCAACAGCAGCACCAGCACCATCAATAAAGAACCGAATAACAGCATCACGCCGGTGAGGCGGTCGCGGCTTGAAAGGAAGGTTCCGTACCGGCTGAGTGACTGGACGCGAACAGCGCGGCTGAAGTCGACGTTATCCGCGGGGAATCGCTTTTGTAAATCATTGGCCTGCACCTGCAATCGCGACCTGAACTGCGCGATCGTTTCGCCGCGGCCGAGGACCCCGATCATCTGATAACGTCCTTCGCCCCGAGCAGCGTTCTTGCCCGCACGCACCGAAGAGACAGCCGGCAGATACATCGACGGCGCAACGCCAAGGCCATAGACCGAGCGGAAGCGCGCAGGTAGCACTCCCACAACCGTGTAGGGATAGCCATTCAAGACCACTTTGCGCCCGATCACGTTCGGATCGGCTGCAAGCTGCCGCTCCCAGAATGTGTGCGTGACTACGGCCGCGTCGCCATCGGAAAACTCGCCCTGCGCCAGTGAAATGCCCAGGGCCGAGAAGTAGTTCGAACTAACCACATGAGCGAAGATGCGAGCGGGCTCGGTCCCCCGCTGCCAGTTGACCTCCTCCATCGAATAGCCCGTGCATACCAACCCGGATTCGCCTCCGCAAAGGTCCTGCAGATTGGGCCACGAGAGTCGATTGCTCGATCCCATCTCAAACTGCACCAGCGAGTCAGGGTCTGCCGCCGATATCGGCTGTAACAGCACCGCATTCACGACACTGAACAGAGCAGTGCCAAAGCCCGTGCTGAGCCCCAGCGACAGGCACACCATCACCAGCAACATCGGGCTTCGCCGCAGCCCGCGCGCGGCATGCTTCAGATCCTGCGTCAAGCCTTCCAACCATTGCGGATACCAGATGGAATGCGCCGACTCCAATGCGAAGGTTGCATTCCCCATCCGCCGCGCTACCGCATGACGAGCATCGTCCGACGTCAAGCCGTTGCAGCGATGCTCTTCCTCGGCAAGCGCACGATGAAGCTCAATCTCTTCGGCGATCTCACGCTGTCGTCGTTTGCGACCGAATAAGTACTGAATCCGGCGGAAGAGTCGCATCATGCCGTCCTTAGAACCTGCTGAATCGCGCCCAGCACTCGCTCAAACTGCTGCGTCTGTCGATCGAGCTGCTTGCGGCCGGTGGAGGTCAGAGTATAAAAACGTGCACGCCGGTTGTTCTCCGACGCGCCCCACTCGGCCGACACCCATCCGTTCAGCAGCAGCCGCTGCAAAGATGTATAAAGCGAACTTTCGCCCAGATCGAGCACATCGTCCGAGCAGTCGCGGATATGCTGCGCGATGCCATAGCCGTGGCGCTTGCCGCCCAGCAGCGCTCGTAAGATGAGCAGGTCGACGGCGCCATTGGGCAAGTCCGGTTGCAGGGTTTTATCTGTTCCCATCGTGATACGAGGGAAGTATCGCCCTAAACGCACTTCGCTGTCAACGGGAAAAGCTAGCCGACCACGATCCCCACATCGGCCCCAGTCTTCACGATGAAGTCCCTGCCGTCGCGGTACGCCTCGGCGGTCTTCAAATGCTCCAGCATCAAAGGAGGCTTCTGCGGCAGCTTCGCGATCTGCTACAGGTTGCCACCCCAGATCCTTGGCATGGCACGACAGCAATGGTGACCCACTCGCCTACTTACGCGATGACCACGTTCTTCGAAGCGAACGCTTCTTGATCGCTGGAAAGCGATCGCCATCTTCCAGCTCAACGGCGGGCACCTAAGCGGCGCTGTAGTCGAGTTGAGCTGATTCCTGGCCGTGCCGTGCTTTAGCCGTTGAGGAGGATCGAATGCGATGTTCGCACTCAGCATTTCTTCCCGATGGAGATCTCAACCATGAATCTGGCAACTAGGGCAGCGTTCGCGCTCGTACTCGCCGCAGGCATCGCTCGCAGCGAGACACCTGCGGCTACGGATTGGAATCGCGTGAAAGCAGTTCACGTCGGTCAATCCATCCGAGTACTAACCGAGGACAAGAAGCACGACGGAGTCTTCGTCCGAGCCACGGACACGGCCGTGGAGCTAACGTCGAACAGAAACGATGCGGTCATCATCGGAAGATCGGAAGTGACTCGCATATCCACCAAGTCCAAGTCACACCGCGGGCGTAACACGGCTATCGGCACAGCGGT
>DASQDN010000703.1:0-15737 GCA_035634155.1 Bryobacteraceae bacterium
CCGATGTGATAGCCACGGCAAAAGCTTTAGCGCAGACGGGCGCTAAGCTGCAACACCTCGCGCCTGCCTCGGACTTCTGGCGCAGCCGCGTGATAGATCCACAGGGAGTTCGCTTCTACACACCCGCCAGCCTGCCGCTTCGCCTCAAACACCTCGAAGCCCTTGGTACGTGGAAGCTGGTCCACCGAAGCAAGACATCGTCGGTGGCCTTCACGCACTGCATAAAGCCGAAGCATTGCGCATCCATCTACGCCGAGCTCCTGCATCCGCCTGGACCCAACAATCCGCAAGTCACGTCCATACGCGTGACCAGACTCAGCGAGTGAGCGCCTCGCGGGCCGCCGCCCCGGCATACAATACTTCGACTACGTTGCGCACCAGTTGCTCCGGTGTGATCTGCTCCTTTACTTCATCCGGAAAGTCCACCAGCGTCTCGAAGTAAGCCCGCATCTCGCGAAATAACTCAGCGCGCGCACCGGCATCGAACTCGTCCCGACGCAGCAATGCCCCGAACGCCGCGCCCGCCGCCTCGGCCGATACTTTTTGACGCAGTCGCGAACACACTGCGGGATAGTCGAGCAGCGAGTTGTACTTGGACCGCCCGATCTTGTCTAAGTCCGGTTGCCGAGCTTCGGAAACGCGAACCACCACCGTGTGCGCCGCGACATCGCCGAGACGCTGAAATCGGCCGCTGATCACCGAGGCAATGCCGCCCACAAGATAAAACAACGGCAATCCATCCACGTAGCGCATCAGATTGCGAATGACGACTTGGTAAGGCTGCAGATGCAACCCGGACGCGTCAATCACACGAATGCCCACGATTCGCTTACCCACGGTCTGTCCGCGCCAATACCATTCGAAGTACATCGCGTACCCGACCGACACCACCGCGTAAAACAAAGTAGCCACAGCCGCCGCGACATCTCGATTGATCAAACCGAGCTTATCGAGCGTCGCGCTCACACCCGCAGCCGATCCCGCAATCATGCCCGCGTCCACACCCCACGCAAGCGCCCGCAGAACCGGACCCGCAAGCGCATAACGAAATACGATGCCCTCGGGCGTCACAATCCGTAGCGTTGCGTCGCGATCAGTCATCTTTCGCTCCCGCTCGCCACAGGAACAGCGTGAAGCCCGCCAGTTCAACGCAGCCGAACCCGATCTTCAACCAGTAAGGAAGCAGCGGCTCATGATACTGGGAGAAGAATCCCTCCACGATGCCGGCCCACACCAGCATCACCGCCGTCCCGCCCACCAACGTGACCAGGTCGGGGCCCACGTCGCGCAATCTCTGCCGCCGCGTCCGTCGCGATCCCCACCCGATCAGCGCCCCCGCAAACACGAAGCCCGCCTGCCCGGCAATCAGAATCGCGGGAATCTCGATCGATCCGTGCGGCAGCAGCCACCCCGCAAGAAACGCGCTCTGCCCCGCGCGCACGTAGTCGTAACAAACAGACCCGAGCATTACGCCGTTTCCGAACAACACCAAGGCAGTGCCTGCGCCTCCGGTAACGCCTAGTGACATAGTGAACGCTGCAACCCGTGTATTGTGCGTCATCAATTGAGCGGCGAACTGCGACTTCCGTCCGGTCAACGGTGCTCCCATCATCTGCCGCTCCCGGGTCACACGTTGATTCGGATCCTGCTGCAACTCGGCGAAGGGCATCAACACTCGCCGGCTGGCAGGGTCGATGATAAGCGCCAGCACTCCGAACAGCACTCCCACGAACGTCAGGGCAACTGACAAAGCGAACGCCTGAACGTGCGCGCGAAACACGCGAGGAAACGTGCGCAACAGCCACCGCATCGGCCGCGGTCGCGCGCCCCGACTTCGTACCTCGTGTACATCGCCATACGCGCGAGCCACAAGCGCTTCGACATACGTACGCAGACCCGCGTCCACCGACAAAGCAGCAAGCCGAGCCAATGACGCCGACGCGCGTTCGTACAAGTAGTAAAAGCGTTGGGCTTCTTCGAGCGTCATCCGGCGCGCCGCACGCCGTTCCTGCGCCGACAGCATAGCTTCCAATTCAGCCCAATACCGGCGCTCGCCCGAGACGAAGCGCTCGACGTCGACAATCATAGAAGCTGTCGCCCTTTGATCTGCCGATACCTTGCTACCAGATCCGCCGCCGCGTTCTCCGGACGCAGCAGCGTCAGTGCGATTCCCTTAGTTGCCAGGCGCCGGCGCGTTTGTTCCAAACTCTGCCACCGCAAATGACCGGCCAGCCGGTCGTAGACCTCATCTGCCGTGCTCACGAGCGAGCCCGCAAACATCGGCTGCACGCCGCCGGGCAGAATCATGTGCGTAGCGACAAGGTGCGTCCGCCGAACCACGCCAAGGTTGCTCTCGAACTCCTCCGCGATTGCTGCATCGTCCAGGTCGGTCAACATCATCAGCAAGGCCCGTTTGCGCAAGCGCGTGCGGATGAATTGCGATAACTCCCGATAGTCGGGTGATACGCGCTTCGACTTCGCGGCGTAAACAGCCTCCCGGCAACTTCCAAAATGCGCGCGACCCCCGCCGGCGCGCACAATCGTCCGAACCTGATCGTCAAACGCGATCACACCGAAAAGATCGCCCTCTTTCTGCACTGCCAATCCCAGCAGCAGCGCTGCGGTTAGGTAATGCTCCAGCGCGGGCTCGCCGCGAACAACGCGCCCCGACAGCCGCGAGCAATCGAGCACCGCATACACCTCCTGCGTGCGCTCCACCTGAAACACCTTCGTCACAGGCTTGCCATGGCGAGCCGTCGCACGCCAATGAATATCGTTGAACGTATCGCCGGGAATGTACTCGCGCAGCTTTTCAAACTCGCGACCCTTACCCACCTGTCGCAATGGATGCGAGCCGGTTGTTCGTGATAGCAGCAGCGGAGCGGCCGTTTTCTTATCCGCAAGCAGGTTCGGATACACCCGAAACTCGGAAGCAACCGGCCGCGGCTCGCGGATATCCCACAACCCTGCGGCCGATCTCGTTTCCACCATCGCCTCTGAAATGCGATGACTCCCGCGGCTGGATCCAAGCGCCGTCCACGACGTGCGAAAGCGTTCCGCGCTCCCCGCCAACTTCGTCCTCGTCTCCTCCTCCGCGATGATGGGCGGCGGAAAAACGAGCCCCAACCGCAGCTCTTCGGGAATGGCGCCCGAGCGCAGCACTTCCACATCGAACGTAGCCGCGCGCCCCTTTACCAGCCGTAATGTCTCCGGCAACCGCAGGCCCACGCCACGCAAACGTCCTCGCGAGACCACTGCGTCCATCACAACGCCGCCGACACATACAACGGCAGCGGCGACGCACACCGGCGTCCATGAAGGCGCAGCGGCCGCAACAAGCCCGGAAGGGAGCAGCACCAGCCCGAGAATTACCAGCAGACGGTTGGTGGGCGCCAGATTCATCGGGGAATCGCAACCTGCTGCAGGATCTTCTCCACCACCTCAAGCACCGTCAGCCCTTCGATCTCGTACTCCGGCCGCAGAATCAATCGATGCTCCAACACGGGCCGAGCCATTGCCTTCACATCGTCCGGCGTCACATAATCCCGATACGCCACAGCCGCGTGCGCCCGGCTTCCCAGCAGCAGTGCCTGCGTAGCGCGAGGCCCGCTTCCCACCAGCACGCTCTCGTGCGAGCGGGTGGCTCGAACCACATCCACGATATAGGTGACTAATTCTGGCCGCACCACTACGTGATTGACCAGGGCGCGCGTCTCGGTCAACTCCTTAGCGTCAATCACCTGCTGTACTTCCCGCGTCTCCAGAGCCTGCTCCGGCGAGTGATCCCCGAGCATTCGCATCGCGAGCTCTACCTCTTGCTCACGCTCCGGGTAGCCGACGGACACCTTCAACATGAAACGATCCTTCTGTGCCTCCGGCAGCGGGTACGTGCCCTCATATTCGATCGGATTCTGCGTCGCAAACACCGTGAACTGCGGCGGCAGCAGATGCGTGTCGCGGTCGATCGTAACCGTGCGCTCTTGCATTGCCTGCAGCAATGCCGATTGTGTCTTGGCAGGCGCACGATTGATCTCGTCCGCCAGCAGGAACGAGGTGAAGATCGGCCCCTTCACCAGCGAGAACTCGTTGCGCTGAAGGTTGAAGATGTTGGTTCCGGTTATATCGGCCGGCATCAAATCAGGCGTGAACTGAATGCGCGCAAACTCGCATCCAAGTACCTGCGCAATCGTCCGGATCAGCAGCGTCTTGCCTACGCCGGGAGGGCCTTCCAGCAGCGCGTGCTGTCCAGCCAGCGTCGCTACTAAGGCTGCATCGATGGTCTGCTCCTGCCCGATGATCACCTTGCCGATCTCGGCCCGGATGCGCTCCACGCGCGCCTTCAACAACTCGAGAGTGTCGATCAAGCCAATGTCCTTTTTCGATGAACCGCGCGTGCCACCGCGTTGTATGCTTCCACCGGATCCGCGTGCCCCGCGGCAATCGTCCGCAACTCGCGTTCGGCATCCCTGGCCCTCAACGGCTTCGCCCATTCGCCGATCGCTACCGACAACAATTCCGATCGCGGCACACTACTGCGCATCAGGTTGGCTAGCCCGGATGTAGTATCTCGCCCGGCGATCTCGTCCACCGCAACCTCAGCGCGAGGCAGGAAGGATGACGAGTTCTTCCAAACAAACATCCCAAACAGCATCAGCGCCGCCAGCATCACTCCATGCAACCGGTAATGCCGCAGCAGCGTGCCGACGCTGGACGCGTCTGCCACTCCAAGCGAATGCTCATCGAACATCACCGTAGGGCGGCGCTCCACCAAAGCGGCAATCGCAGCGGCCTGGGGCTGCCGTGCAAGCGCCCCGTTGTTGAGTAATCTGGAATTGGCCACCACAACGATTTCGCCGCTGCCGAACCTTCGCTCCACTACCCACGCCTGCTCCTCGGCGTTGAACGCAACCGGCATCCAACCCGAGCCTGAAACGTATGGCCCCTCATCGCCGCACGCGAACTTTAACTGCCATTCCTTCACCTCGGCAGATTCGCAGCCATTCGCCACGCCTAGCACAACTGTATTCCCCGATTCGGCCAGCTTCCGTGCATGGGGTGACCCCAGCATGCCGACACTCATCCCAAGCCTCACAATCGTCGTGTTCTTCAACCCGAGCTCGTGAGCCGGTAGAAAACCCCGGACCGCGTCGCGACCCACCACCTCGACAACATCATGCAGCGCCTTCAGCCCCTGAGAATCCGCCCGCATCGAAGAATACGGCGGATAGGCAGTGCCCGACGCGGACTGCGCCATCGCCAGCCGTACGACGAAAACAACAAGCGCGGCCGAAACCAGAACCGCCGCCAGTGACAATCCGTTACGCATTCGCCCTCAAACTACCCAGCGAACCCTTTAACTCCATTACGCGCTCTTGCTCCACCGAGTGCTGTCCGTACCACGAACGTTCAAACACGTCCGCAATCGCACGGAATCCCGAACTCACATGAGGTGCGCTACGCGCACGCCGCGCCAGCTCGCGCTGATATTCCAGATTCGTCTTGTGCCGCCCCAGCGTAATCAGCTTCTCGCCATCCAACTGCGATAACGCCGCAAGGTACACAGCACGTGCCGCCAATCTCGTATTCCCGCCGCGAAGAAACTCATCAGCCATCTGCAGCCACTCATTCGTGGGTAGCTGATCTGGTGTCACTGAATCGTCCGATAAGTCCACCGCCACCGCGGCTGGAACACTCTCAGCAACACCGATTGCCGCTTTCGCCCGTCGCCGCGAACGCACCACCAGTAGAACCATAGCCACCAGGCACAACGCCACAACCGCAATCACCGCCACGCGGAGTCCCGTCCCCGACGGTACTGTGCCCGGCGGCGTCTCTGGCTCGCGTATGAACTGCTGCAGCCACTCAACCGCCGCCTTCACCTGCAGCGCAAGCCATCGACCCGTGGCGTCGAAATAGCCCCGCAACGCCGAATCCCCGCTCTCCGGCCGCGCCTGCCGGGCGCTCCACTCGTACTCGGGCCGCTGCAGCACTTCTTTGATCGCGCGCTCGTACTTCGGTGCAGGAATCGTCTGTGCCCGCAAGGCCTCTCCGCCTCCGGATAGCGCCATCAGCAGAGCAAGCACTGCCGCGCGCCGCAACACCAATCGCAGGTCCGACCCATCTCTCTGCGCTTCTCCATGGAAACAACGAATCACATGGGCCGCCTTCCAAAGCGGATCGATCACCAGGAACGTGATGCACCCAGCGGCGGCAAAGTAGGGCAGTGAAAAAATAGCCATCGAACTCTGCACCAGAGCGGTCTGTATCCCGAAGATCGAGTTCAACAACTGTGCGCCCGCCACAAACGTCAACAGCACATTCACGAACACGAACACTGCCAACAACGAACCGCATGAAAGCAACTGCCATTTCTGTCGCGGCCACAAACTCGCCTGCCGGCTCGCCCGCCGAGCCGTGTCCCGCATATCGAACCTTGCCGCGTACACGTGGCAATTCTGGTAAAACGCATAGGCCCACGGAAACGACAACACCGGAAGGATCGCGAAAACGAGCACGAGCAAACCCGTCCCCTGCAGCGCTGCATTCGTCAACGCGATGCGAAGCCCTAGCCGAAGCGACCAGTCTTCACCTCCCTCGTCGGACACGCTCCGCCACAACGCGTCGCAATAAATCGTATGCCAGAAATTCATCCACACCCATAGCAACGTCAGCACCAGTGACGCCGGCGCCACCAACTCCTCGGCATTCGCGCGATGCGTGGCCGATTGGCAGAAGTACAGAACCGCGGCGAGAAGCGGAGCAGTACCCGTCCAATACGCCGCCATCGCTCCGTTGCGATTGGACCGGCAGAGCTGCACGGCCTGTTCCAGCAACTCCGCCCCGGACATCACCGCGGTCTCCAGTCATCCCATGCGAGCGCAATCGACACCACGACGCGCCCCGCCGTGTAGAAGAAGATCCAAGCCGCCAGCACCCCGGCAAACGCGTACACCAGCGACCGCAAGCTCCGCATCCGCGAAGGCGCTGCCGCCGGGCCGCTGCGCGCTTGCAAGCAGCTCGCGCACATCAGCCGCCCGTCATGATCCACTACGCATTCACGGCAAAACGAGTGCGAGCACCCCAGGCATCGGCACACCGCCTCCCGAGCTTCGTGATGAAAGCACCGCTGCCGGCAAAATCCTGCCGCACTACTCATCCGGGTAGGTCCTCAGGCTCAGCCACATACCCACTACGGCCATGGCCGCGAGGCTCGCCACCGAAATATACGAAAAGGTCCCACGCACAATGGTCATCGGGTCCAGCGTCCCTTTCACGCCATCGAACAGCACCGCTTTGTAGGCCAGAACCATGCCCGTGCTCTGCGCCAGAAACCAGCGCCCGGCGGCAACAAAAATCATGTTCCTCAGCATTCGCGGGACTCGTTGTTGCGACTGCCTCACCATCACCATCACCACTGCCAGAAACTCCACCACAGCGGCCGCGCCCGCGGCCTGCTCCAGTCCCCGCACACCTGTAAAGAGCCACGCTACTACCACCGCGGCTTCAATCGCGAGAAACCCAAAAAACCAGGCATGATCGTTGCGGCGCGGCGCCAACCCATGCGTCATCTGATCGGGAGACGGCAGCGGCGGTGGTGGTGGCGCGCCGACGGAGCTAGCCGCATAATCGTCGGGCACAGAAACAACGCGGCCTTGCACTGCCTCAATCCGCTCCCGCAGCAAAGGAACCACACGCTGCGCCGTCTTCAATCGATGAAGCGACCGCAACCGCTCACTCGATACTCCCGTCTGCAGCCGCACATCGCAGGAAGGGCCGCGCAGCCACAAAAACAACGCCCCAGCCGCGAGCAGGCCCAACGGCCACCGGACGTCGCCAGTCGCCCACCCCACCAGCAACGCAACCAGCACAATAAAACCGGCCCACACGAAATGCAAAGCGGCCGTCTTCCGGATGGTCAAGCTCTGCACGTCTTGAAAATAAAAGCGCCGGTAATCCTCGCTAATCCGCGACGAGCGCACCTGAAGAATGTGATCCTGACCGAGATAGAGCGATGTGACCTCGGCCAGCGTCCGCCGCCTGCCGCTCAGACGCTTGTATGCGACCGGTGTCATTACTTCACACCGCGCGCCATGAAAGCCATGTAAATCACGAACGCCCAGAACGCGATCTGAACCATCGCAATCACAATCGCGAGCACGAATCGAATCTTCGATCGCTTTACGATGCTCAGCGGCGACTTCCAGAAACGCAGCGCAAGGAAAATCGTCATTGGCGCGGAGATAATCGTGGGCGATATGAGCAGCATCGGTACCAATGCCACCGCCAGCGTGATGTTGTCATGCAACACGCGCCGGTTCTCCAGTCGAACTAGCTTCCGCGATGTCACACCGGCATGAATACACCCCGGGCACAACACCTCACCGCCGATCTCCACTTCGCACACGGTGCACAGAAACCGACCACAGGAGGCGCATTCTGCCGCCGCTCGATTGTCTAGATGATAAAAGCACGCCGCATCCGATTCCTCAGCGGCCACGGGACCGGCATGTTCAACCCTGCGAAACATCGCCGGAAAGGCAAACACCTGCAGGTCGCTCGAACACTTCGGGCAAGGTGTCAGATGGTCCAGATTGAAGTAACCGCCGGGAATCGCCGTCTGGCATTTCCCGCACTGAAGGGCAGCGGCCATGTCACTTCGCTACAACGCGAGTGTCACAGATGCGGTCGTGCAGCGCCCGCTTCTCCTCATCGATGCCCGCCATGATGTATCCGATGCCCAGCGTAAGATTGGAAATAATAGTGGACAAAAAGCGAGCCAGCGCCTTGCCATAGCTCAATGGCGATCCGTCCGCATTGATCACCTTCTTGCCCACCGCCATCTTCCCGGGAGTGGCCCCGAATCTCGCCAGAAACACGACTTCATAAGCGGTCGCCAACGTCAGATTAAAGATAAACAGAAAAATCTGAGCAATCAGAAAACCAGTGTCGAAGTCTTGCCGCGAAGGATCGAACGCGCGCATCCCAACCACAAGAAACGTGACGGGAAGAATCACGATGTACAACAAAATCCCATCCAGGATGCGAGCCACAAACCGAATCCAGAATCCCGCATACCGATACCGCGTCGGGGTCAGACCGTGCTCGCGCAGTTGATGCGCAAACGCAGGCTTGCAATTGGCGCACACCAGCCGATCGCCGAATTGAGCCAGCTCACGTTCCGGAGTGGGCCGACCGCACTGGGTGCAAAACCGCGTCGCCTGCGCGGGAGTATCGGCAGCCGCCGTCGGGGGCGCCGCGTCTGCAGCTCCCGCAAACGCCGGCGGACCCGCCGCCACAGCAGCCGCGCGATCCGATCTGGCCACCTCATACGGCGTCCAATTGGCCAACCCTTCCCGCCAGACCAGCGTCTGCCTGGTGATCGCTCCCGAATCAGCCAGCGCGTCCAGATCGCGTTCAGGGATCGGACCCACCTGGCGGTTGCCCGCCGCGTAAAACCAATTACTCGCCATGGGTGTTTCCAGAATATACCGACCACGCCTATCGTTGGGCCGCCAGTCTCTCACGCAGTTGGCGCGTTGCTTCGCGGTGGCAAATCAGGCAAAGCGTACGAATGTTCGATAAATCGCAAGCGCCGCCACCCTCCGCCACCGGAATAATGTGGTCCGCATCCCACAATGTGCGGCGATTCATCGTCTTCAATCCCCACTGCTGCAGCATCCGCACCCGAGCCACCTTGCGACTCCGTTTCAACGCGACAAACGCGGCGAGTGTATCCACGCCGCACTGCGCGCACACACCTTTATCCCGAGCCAGCGTCTTTTCCCGCAAAAATCCTGGGTCGGTCCGAAGCCGCCACTCTTCCACGCAATAATCCGAACAAAAGGTGACACGGCCTTTCGGCACTTCCAACTCACACCAGCGGCACAGATTCCTGCCCTCCGGCCCTTTCGGCAACTCCACGCCGCGAGCCCATCCGCCTTTCAATGTCCGAGGTTCCAAAGGGCCAGAATAAACTACTTGCTCTTGCGACGCTTGCCTGCGGGGGGAGCCGCTGCCACCTCGGGAGCGGGCGCAGAACCCACGGGCTTGCGAGCCATCGCCAGGCTTCGCTCCAAGGCCGCCATGATGTCTGCCGCGGGCTTCGCCTTCGGGGCCGGCGCTTCCACCGTCTCCTCGCCTGCGATCTTAGCCGCAATCATCGCGTCCAGCTTTTCTTTGTAAGTATCGCGATACTTGTCCGGCTCGAACGGAGCCGCCAAACTCTCCACCAGCATCAAGGCCAACTGCAGTTCGCGATCATTCACGCCGCCCGTGTCGGTGCGATACTCATCATCGCGCCGAATTTCGGTCTCATAGAACATCGTGTGCAGCACAATCCCTGTACGCGCCGACCGGATCACCACCACGTGTTCGCGATTGTGCATCGCAAACTGTGCCAGCGCTGCGTACCCGCTCTTCCGTAAAGCCTCAAACAGGAGCGCATACGCCCGCTCCCCGGCCTTATCCGGGGTCACATAATACGAAGTCTCGAAGTAAATCGGGTCCACCTCGGCGATCTTCACAAACTCCAGGATCTGCATCTCGCGAGCGGTTTGAGGAGTAATTTTTTCCAGGTCTTCTTTGGAGACCGTGACGTACTGACCCTTGGCGTACTCATACCCCTTCACCAATTCCGAACGCTCCACTGTGGGTAGCGGGGCCGGCGCAGACATCGGCATCGGAGCCGGAGTGGGAGGCGGCCCAACCGACGGCCGAATCGGAACCGGAGCAGGCATCGTGCGACCGGTAAACGCCGCCGGCTTCAATGCAGGACCCCTATGCTGGGCCGATTCCACCTCTTCTTCCTCTTCCTCGACATCCTCCCGCACGTACACCTGCTTCACGCGAGACGCCGTCCCGGCATGCAGTTGCCGAAAACTCACCTTCTCCGACCGAGCGGCGCGGTGCAACTTCACCGGGATCGAAATCAATCCGAACGTCAGGTGTCCTTTCCAAACAGTCGAGGCCATATCGCTATCCATTCTGCACCCATCGGGCCACAACGTACCGTGAGTAGCAGTGACATTCAACGTTAACGCTTGACTCTGTAACCCAAGTAGGATTTAAATAATCCAACGCTGCCGGTCTTAGGCTGACGACGTTTCGCGAACGTGTTCGTAAAAAACAGAACACTTCGCCGTTGGGGGGGACGTGATTCGGGGATTCTCTATTACGAGTAGCCTTCTTCTGTTTGCGGCATTGATCCCGCAAGCATCCGGCCAGGGAGTGACTGGCCAAATATCCGGCACAGTCACGGACCCAAGCGGCGCGGTCGTATCCGGCGCGGTAGTCCGCCTGATCGCCGACGTCTCACAACAAGAGCGTCAATTCACAACTAGCGGAAATGGTTCGTTTATGTTCACGAACCTCGTACCCGGCGCGTACAGTGTGGCCGTCTCTGCCCCGGGCTTCCGTTCATACATCCAGAAAGCGATCCCGCTAGCCACACAGGAACGCCTCGATATCCCCGACATCCGGCTCGAAGTCGGCGACGTTACCAGCACGGTCAACGTCGAGGCGAGCGCGGTTCACGTATCTACCGACAGCTCAGACCGATCCATCTCCATTGGCCTGCGCCAAATCGAAGACACGCCGACTCGAGGCCGCAATCCGCTGTCACTCATCATGACTCTGCCCGGCGTGCAAAGCCTCAACGGCAACAACTTCCGAGGCTGGTCCGGAGGCGGCATCCCCGCCGTGAACGGCGGACGCACCGGACAAGTTATCCTCAACCTCGACGGCGTAGCCAGTCAGGATTCAGGCAACCTCAACCCCGGCTATCTCTCCCCCAGCATTGACGCCATCCAGGAAGTCCGACTCCTGGTATCCAACTACACGGCCGAATACGGCGGGCGCACCGGCGGTCAGTTGACCTTCACCATCAAGAGCGGCACGCCCCAATTCCATGGCAGCGCCTTCTATTACCTGCGCCATGAGATGCTCAACGCCAACGAGTTCTTCAACAACAAGCAGCGAATCGCCAAGCAGCGCTACCGCTATCACAACCCCGGCGGCACAATCGGCGGCCCGCTCTATATCCCTGGCACAAACTTCAATCGTGACCGGTCGAAGCTATTCTTCTTCTTCTCGGCCGACTATCTTGTAAACAAGAACCGCATCGAAAACACATTCACCATGCCGACCGGCCTGGAACGGCAAGGCGACTTCTCGCAGTCAGTCACCACAACGGGCGCCTTGATCCCGATCCTTGACCCGCTCACGCAGCAGCAGTTCCCAGGCAATCGAATTCCCGCCAACCGCATCAGCCCCGCCGGACAAGCGATGCTGAACCTGTTCCCGCTTCCCGACCCTGCCGGTTATGCCCTCGACCCGACCGGTCAGCGACGCTTCAACTACCGAGCGATCCTGCCGCAATCCCGGCCCAACGAAGACAAGGTGCTCCGCGTCGACTACAACCCGGCCCCGAAGGTCAACACCTTCGTGCGATTGATCCAGGACTACCAGGCCGTCGATGGATACGCCGGCACCGTCGGCCCTGCCGGCGGAAACTGGGGACAATTCCCGCATAGCTACAACGTCACCGCCGCCGGAGCAGTCGGAACCATCATCTACACCGCGTCCCCCACCGTCATCAACGAATTCACATGGGGCGTGAACCGCGGCAAGCAGGGCGTGAACCCGATCGACGACGTCGCATCCGCCGCTGTGGGCGGCACGAAAACTTACGAGGACAACCAACTGCCGCTGAAAGGGGCCGACGGCCGCCCCATACCCCTGGCGCGCATCTTTCCGAACAGCAATGTCCTCAATCTGCTGCCGCAAGTGAACTTCGGCTTTCCCTCCGGCTTTTCAGCCCAGTCCGCAGGTCAGAACATCAGCCAGGCGCCCGTCTTCGGACACGACAGTCGCTGGCCTTTCACCGGCACCGACACCGTACAATCCATCACCAACAAGATCACTTGGCTGAAGGGCTCGCACACCTTGAAGGCGGGAATCTACTACGAGATGATGGCGCGCAACGTCAGCGTCTACTCCACTTACAACACCGCGGGATCCTACTTCTTCGGCTCGGATCGTTCGAACCCTCTCGACACCGGCTATCCGTTTTCCAACGCGCTGGTCGGCAGCATCTTCGCATACGGAGACGACAACAAGAAACAGGTAAACCACGCGCGCTATCAGCAGCTCGAATGGTTCGTCCAGGACACCTGGAAAGCCACCCGCCGCCTGACCCTCGACATCGGCATGCGCTTCCACCGCATGGGGGACCTCTACTCCGAAGGCGCAACGCTAGGCATGTTCCGGCAGGAGGAGTACGATCGCAGCAAGACCGGCCAACTCCTCTTCCCCGCCATGGTCAACGGCCAGAGGGCAGCCATCAATCCCGTCACCGGACAAACCTTCCCGTACGTCCGCCAGGGCACCTTCGACAATTCGTCATTCCCTGCCAACTCGATGCCGTTCTCCGGAATCCACCAGTACGACAGCCATTTCTGGAAGGTCCCGCCGATCCAGCTCGCGCCGCGCTTCGGCCTCGCATGGGACGTCTTCGGCAACGGCAGAACTGCTATGCGCGGCGGCTTCGGCGTCACCTCCGGCCGCAACTGGACCGTCGACGACATCGGCGCCGCCGGCGTTGGCGTCGGCCCCATGGCTGCGCCACCGAACTTCCAAGCCCCAGTCGTCCTTTACACCGACTTCAACTCTCTCCAGAACTCGGAAACGTTCTTCACTCCGCAAAGCATCCTCGGCGGCTCGCAGGACCAGAAAACACAGACCAGCTACAACTGGAGCTTCGGCATCCAACAGGACCTCGGCAAAGGCATGATCTTTGAAATCGCCTATGTCGGCAACGCGCTCCGCCATGGCTATGGCCGAACCTACGACGTCAACGCGGTGCGCCCATACACAACGTGGAATCCGCGCGACGGCGCCAACCCGATCTTCCGCGATCCCACCGGCACCGGCTTCTACTCCGCGAACCTCATCCGCTCCATGGTCGGCTTCAACGGCTTCGGCGCGATCCCCATCTGGACCTACAACAACTCGAATAACTACAACGCCCTCCAGGTGCAGTTCAACCGTCGCTTCGGACGCCTGCAATGGAGTTCGAACTACACCTGGTCGCGGACGCTCTTCTACGACATCCCCGCCAATGGAGGCGGGCAATGGGTAGATCACAGCCTGCTGAAGACAGTCGCCAACCGCCCGCACGCCGTCAACTTCAACTTCGGCTACGAACTGCCGCGCGCCAGCCAGATGTGGAGCAACTGGCTTACCAAGGGACTGCTCGACAACTGGAAGCTCAACGGCACGGGGAACATCTACTCCGGCACGCCGTACACAGTACGTTGCGAAGCGCAGAACGCGCCGGCAGGCTACTGGACCGGCACTCCGACCGGAGGCATCCCCTTCCGCTGCCAGATGGGAGCCGACATGTTCCTGCCCGAAGGCCAGTACCCGTCCCGCACGGAAGATCCGCGCCTGCAAGTGCCCTTCAACCCCGCAAACTTCCAGTTGCCGGCCGCCGATTCGCTCGGCATCGGCAACACGCCGCCATCGCTTCTCTACGGCCCCGGAGCCTTCAACCTCGACCTCGCCCTTGCCAAGCAATTCCAACTCGGCAGTGTCGAAGGCCGCGTCGTCGAGTTCCGCGCCGAAGCCTTTAACGCGACGAACCACTTCAACCCCAACAATCCCACCGACGCGAACATGACTCTGCGCTACAACTTCGTCACAGGAGCGCAAACCAACGCCAGCTTCGGAACCATCACCGGCGCTCAGGTGGACGCACGGCGGATCATCCTATCCTTGAGGTTCCGCTTCTGACCACCACCCGGCGCCACGCACTAGCCGCGCTCCTCGCCGCCCCAATGGCGGCGCAGGAGCCGTACGTGCCCAAACAAACCGATCGCCCCGAGCCTCTCACTGTGCCCGAGACCGGCTTCGAATCCATCTTCGACGGCAAGACCCTCAACGGCTGGCAAGGCGACCCGCAGTACTGGACCGTCGCCGACGGAGCCATGGTCGGTCAAATCACGCCCGAGACGATCATCAAGAGCAACACGTTCATCATCTGGCAAGGCGGCTCCCCGGCTGACTTCGAGCTCAAACTGGAATACAAGATCACCGCCGCCGGAAACAGCGGCATCAATTACCGCAGCGTTGTCATCCCCGACCCGGTTACTCCCGCCAACAAGTTCGCCATGCGCGGCTATCAATGCGACATCGATGGCGGCAATCGCTACACCGGCAACAACTACGAAGAGAAAGGGCGACTCTTCCTCGGCGTACGCGGGCAGGTCACACGAGTCACCGGAACGGCGAAGCCCGTCATCCTATCCACCTTCGCCGACTCGAAAGAACTCGCGCCTGTCCTCACACCCGACTGGAACGCCGTTCACATCATCGCCCGCGGAGCCACGCTCACCCACATCATCAACAACCGGCTCATGTGCATGGTCATCGACGATGACCCCAAGCGTTCCGCCGAAGGACAAATCGGCGTGCAGGTCCATGTCGGTGGCCCGATGCGCGTCGAATACCGCAATTGGCGGCTCAAACAGCTCTAGAATGGTACCCCCAAGTGCGGGGATAGCGCGTATAATGAACAGATACTCCAGTGCCGGGCGAAACGATCCAGCATTATACGGACCTTCAGCAGCTCGGCGCGGGCGGCATGGGCGTTGTGTTCAAAGCGCGCGATACGCGCCTGAACCGTACCGTCGTCATCAAAGCTCTGCATCCTGAACGAGCCCGCGACGCCGATTCGCGAC
>DASQDN010000704.1:0-6365 GCA_035634155.1 Bryobacteraceae bacterium
AGTAGCTTCCAAAGACGCGGGTCCGCAACTGGACCCGCGTTTCTGCAATTTCAAGCTCCGTGTAGGTCCTTCCAAGATCCACCGCTGGGGCGTGTTCGCGGACGAGTTCATCCCGGCCCGACGCAAGATCATGGAATACACCGGCGAACGGATCAATCGCCGTGAAACCAAGCGCCGCGCCGAAGGCCCGCTCAACTACATCTTCACCTTGAACTCTTATTGGTGCATCGACGGCAACGTCGGCGGCAGCGGAGCACAATACGTGAACCATTGCTGCAACCCGAATGTGTACGCCTGGATTGTGAAGGAGCACATCCTTTACATGAGCGCGCGCGACATCCGCAAGGGCGAAGAACTCACCCTCGACTACCACTTCGATAAAGACGTCGAGCGGGTTCCCTGCTACTGCGGCGCCCCGAACTGCCGCGGCACCATCAACTTGTTGGAATAAGGCAGCCTTTCGTCCTTTTCGATTTCAAGCAGCCGGTTGTACTTAGCGAGCCGTTCCGATCGCGTGATGGACCCGATCTTAATCTGACCTGCACCCGAGCCTACGGCAAGATCCGCCAGAAAGCTGTCTTCGGTCTCCCCCGAACGGGCGGACACCACCGCGCCGTAGCCGAGTGTCCGAGCCATCTCCAGCACTTCCAGGGTTTCCGTCACCGTCCCGATCTGATTCATCTTGACCAATACGGCATTAGCGGCGCGCAGATCTGCCCCGCGCTGGACTCGGCGCGGGTTCGTGGTGAACAGATCATCTCCAACCAGTTGCAGTTTAGACCCGAGACGCGCGGTCAACTCACGCCAGCCTTCCCAATCGTCTTCTTCCAGAGCATCCTCGATCGAGAAGATGGGATAGGCGCCTGCCCATCGTTCCAATAAGGAAATCATCTCGCTCGCCGAAAGAACTCGCTCTTCGCTCTTCAACGCATATCGCCCATCGGCAGTATGGAAGTGCGATGCCGCCACATCCAGCGCGATCGAGAAATCTTCACCGGACCTGTAGCCTGCGTCTTCGATAGCCTCGGTCACCACCTGCAGCGCTGCTTCGTTCGACGGTAGCGAAGGGCCCCAACCGCCCTCATCCGCTACGCCGGATACTGGATAGCCGCGCTTCTCGAGCACGACACGCGCCTGCCGGTGCACCTGCACCGTAGCGTGCAGCGTTTCCGCATACGTGCCGAACCCGTGGCCCATCACCAGGAAGTCCTGGAACTCGATATGGCGCCCCGCGTGCAATCCGCCTGAAAGAATATTCACCATAGGAAGGGGCAGCGCCGCGCGACCTTTGGCCATCTCCAGTGAACGCCAAAGCGGCTCGCCCGAAACAATCGCCGCCGCCCGGGCAACAGCGCAGGAAACCGCGAGCATTGCATTCGCGCCCAAACCCGACTTGCGAACGAAAGTCCCATCGAGCTCGATCATCCGCGCGTCCACTGCGCCGACCTCTGCCGGCATGCCCCGCAAGGCAGGCAGGATCGCTTCTTCGATGTTTCGGACCGCGCCAAGGACGCCCTTACCGCCGTAGCGCCGCGGATCTTTGTCCCGCAATTCCAGCGCTTCGTGCTTTCCCGTCGAAGCTCCCGATGGAGCATGTCCAATCGCCTGAACACCACTTGAAAGCGTCACACGAGCCGCCACCGTCGGGTTACCACGCGAGTCGAGGATCTCGTAGCCGCGTAGCGCTTCAATGAGTGGCGCCATATCGTTCCCAAACCGCCTCAACCGTCGCCGGCGGCCGCAGGATAAGGTCGCGAGCGAAGGCTCGAATCTCATCCTTCCGGTTCGCGTCCGTGATGTATTCGGCCGGAGACTTGCCGTCCATGCGGGCTAGCAGCAAGCCGCCCAGGTGCGCAATGGTCCCGGCCGTGAACCACGGAGCGTGGGGCAGTTCATCCATTAGGGCGTTCCAAAACGCGATTGCAAGCCGCGGCGCCCCTTCAACACCCGCAAACGTTTTCAGCAACAAATGATTCAACAGGAACGCCGCATCGAACGATGGATCGCCGTAATGCAGCACTTCAAAGTCGATCAGCATCGCGCGCCCATCTCGCACCAGTATGTTCTTGGGGCTAAAGTCGCCATGCACCAGGCTGACTCGGCGCGTACGGCAGGTAGCGATCAGTTCTTCGAGATACTGGGACAATTCCGGGTACAAGTCTGCGAGTCGTCCGTAGTATGGATCCAGACGCAGTTCCTCAAAGATGGACAGGTTCGCAAAGGACTTGGCCATCGTAGCCGATTGCCAGCTTTGCCGGACCATCCTGGCGAGCATCGATGCCGCTGCCTCCGCAATTCGCGTATCGCACTCGCCCGCCAGCAGGCGAGACTTCCACGCTTCTGCGCCGGCTTCTGCCGCCGTCATCGCGAACAGATAGTTCGGTCGATCTTCGAACAGAACCGTGGGCACAGCGCCCTCGGGAAGCATCGGCGCGACGGCCCGAAGCCCGGCCGATTCGATGAAGATGCGGCGGATATCGGAGAACCACTCTTGCTGAACACGCAACTGCGGCAGAGCCTGTTTGAGCACGAACCTCTCACCGGAAGCCCCGTGCTCCACCAGCAGAACGATGTTCGACACGCCTCCGGAAAGCTCACTCACTCGCAAAGAGCAAGCATCGAAGCCGCGGCACGCCAGGTACCCAACGGCAGTCTCAAATGTCAGCGCAAAGGTTGGCTCGGCGATCAACGGAAAAACGATGATAACAGGCCCTTGCTGTTCTTCTTTCCGTCGGCCTCCCGTCGTTCCACCAGCTTGTTCGCCATCGCCGAAAGACTCTTCCCGATTTGACTGCTTCCTTGAATCGGCTTGCCGTCCATTAGCGACTTCTGAACCGCATCGTTGTCGGATGGGATAACGTGGAAGGCCTCAGTCCCGAATGCGTCTTTGAAGTACTCGCTTTGCAGGCCCGCTTCTTTCTCATACCGGTTGACTACCAGCTTGACCTTGCCCATCTCCACCCGCTGCGTTTCCATGTACAGCATGGCTCGCTGTGCGGCGTGAAGCGACGCAAGCTCATTAGTGGAGACCAGCAACACTTCATCGGCCAGTCGCGCGAGCGACAGATTCCAAGTGCCGTACACACCGCCGCAATCGAGCACCACCGCCTGGTACATGCTTTGCGCAAACTCCACGATCGGCCCTGCCGTATGTAGCTCGGCAATGGGATCCACCAGGTTCTCCGGAGATAGCAGCACGTCCACACCTTGCACGGTGTTCGTCATCTGCTTCCACAGGTCGGCTTCCAACGAATGCTCGCGGTGTAACACATCGATAAAGCTATACGTGGACTTCAGCTTCAGCAGAAAGGAAATGGTCCCCGTGAGAGGATCCATATCCGCCAGCAGAATATTGTTCGCCCCCAGGCGCTTGCATTGGTAGGCGAGATTGCAGGCGATGGTTGTGGCTCCGGCCGCGCCTTTCGCTGGCATCACCGCGATCACCTTCGCCGCCGACGAGGAGCGTGAAGGCGCGGGGAGTTGCCGGGCGATCTTCTCAACACACGCGTCCAGTTGGTCAGTGGTGAACGGCCGCATCAGGAAATCGGATGCGCCTTGACGGAGACACTGCAACACCATCGCGGGGTCGTCCGCCGCTAAAAGCGCAATCACCGGCAGTTGCGGCAGCAAGGAGTGAAGCTCGGCCAGCACCGTAAACGCCTCAGTCCGGTTCGAAAAATCGAGCAGACAGATCTTGGGGTCAACCGAGCCGATTAGGTCCATCACCTGTCTGCGGTTCGGGTACAGGTTCACATCGTGAATCGGCGCCAGTGGCAATCCGTAAGCCAGCAAAGGCGTGATCTCGGCCGTAACCTGGCGGTTCGGGCAGATCAGCAGGACCTTGTAGTACCGTGCGTCGATGATGGGCATCTTCCCTTCTCATCGGCAGGGGTGGAACAAAGCTTGAATCCGCCTTACGCCCAAAAAAACCTAAAGTTCCGGCTGGGTCGCCGAAGAGTTGGGTGAGGAGTTCGAAGACATGAATTGGACCCAGACACATCCCGGTGAGATTGGAAGGCTTCCGGTCGCATTATGCGAGACGCAGCCCCTGGTAGTAGAAGGCATCAAGGCGAGTTTATCCGTGTCGCGCCTGTTTGAGGTGCGCGACACCGTCCGGTCCCTGGAGGACGCGGCGCGAGTGGTGATCACCACTTCGCCCAGAATTATGATCCTGGACAAGGCATTAGGGGGTCCGGCCGTCCTCGAATGGGTGACACGCATGACCGAGGTTTGCCCTTCCACTTTCGTAGTGGTCTGGGGAGCTTCGGTGACCGAATCCGAAGCCTTGCGCTACCTGAAAATGGGAGCCAAAGGGATCGTCCGCAAAACAGCAGAGATTTCGACGATCCTCACCTGCCTGGAGCATGTGGCACAGGGCTCCACCTGGATGGAGGAGAGCCTGTTCCGCGAAGCAACCAGGACCGAACGGCCGAATCGGCTGGAACTGACATCCCGCGAGCAGCAGGTGCTGGAACTGGTGGAACAGGGGCTTAGAAACAAGGAAATCGCCCGTGAACTCGGCATCCGCCCTGGGACCGTGAAAATTCATCTGAAGCACATCTTCGAGAAAACGGGCGTCCGGGGACGCTATGGATTGGCCCTGTCAGGTCTCCGTGAGCGCGCCACTCCTCAACTGATGACCGCGTGAGGAACCGGGAAGTTGGTATTCTGAGTGCGTGCTACGCCTAGCAGTCTTAGCAGCGCTGTCAGTTGCCGCTGCCCTCGCTCAAACCACTCCTTTGCTCGACATTTTGAAGCAGGAGATGGATCGTAACTTCACGTTATTAAAGGAGAAGTCTGATCCTGCGCCATATTTCATCTCGTACTCGGTTTCCGAGCAGAAGACGGACTTCTTCGCCGGGACTTTGGGAACTCTCCAAAGCGAGGGACCGAACAACAACCGCATATTCGACCTCAGTGTTCGAGTAGGTGACCGTAAGTTAGACAATTATCACGGCACCCGCGGCGAGCGGCCGCAATTTACAACAGCCACCCTCCTGCCGATCGATGACGTCCCGGACGCGATTCGACGGCGGGTGTGGCTGGAGACTGATCGGGTAACGCGGGCGGCGACCCAGAGGCTCATCAATCTTCGCACCAGCACCCAGGTCCGGGTGGAAGCTGAGGACACCTCGGACGACTTTTCCAAGGAAGAGCCGTCGGTCTACGCCACCGCACCCAAGAAGTTCAATGTGGACGCCAAAACCTGGCAGGATGCGGTCCGCCGCTGGTCAGGTGAATTCAAGAGTTTTCCGCGCGTTCTTTCGTCTGGCGTGTCCGTGCGCATGTTCCAGGAAACTAAGTACCTGGTGAACACCGAGGGCACGCGGCTGCAGCACGGCCGCACGTTTGCGCGCATCACCATCGGAGCATCGGCCCGAGCCGCGGACGGAATGGACCTCTCGACGTCAGAAAGCTTTGAAGCGGAACTGCCGGACGGATTGCCTAAGGACGAGCAGGTCCGGGCCGCCGTCAAGAAAGTCGCCTCCGATCTCACCAAACTTCTCGACGCTCCCGTGGTGGACGCGTTCGTCGGGCCGGCCATTCTTTCCGGCCGCGCGTCCGGCGTGTTCTTCCATGAGATCTTTGGCCACCGCATCGAAGGCCACCGCCAGAAGGATGAATCGGACCAACAAACATTCACCAAGATGGTAAACGGCAGAGTTCTGCCTGAGTTCCTGTCCGTGGTTTTCGACCCTACGAAGAAAACGCTCGCCGGAACTGACCTGAACGGCTGGTACGACTACGACGACGAAGGGGTGAAGGCCCGCCCCGTACGCGTCGTGGAAAACGGGATTTTGAAGACGTTCCTCATGTCGCGGTCGCCCATCAAAGGCTTCTCGCAGTCCAACGGACATGGGCGGAAGCAGGCCGGGCTGGAGCCGGTGTCCCGGCAGTCCAACCTGATCGTGGAATCGAGCAAGCAGGTTTCCTCTCAACAGCTTCGCGAGATGCTGATCGCCGAAATCAAGCGCCAGGGCAAGCCGCACGGCTTCATCTTTGAACATGTGACGGGAGGATTCACCACAACGGGGCGGTCCGGCTTCCAGTCCTTCAAGGTGCTACCCCTCGTCGTGTACCGGATCTATGCTGATGGTCGCCCCGACGAACTCGTGCGTGGCGTTGACATCGTTGGCACTCCGCTGTCGAGCTTCGCTCGCATCATGGCCACTTCCGACAAGCTCGAAGTCTTTAACGGATACTGCGGAGCCGAGTCGGGCAGCGTCCCGGTCTCCGCCGTTTCACCCGCCATTCTGGTCTCCGAACTCGAGATTCAGAAGAAGGAAAAAGGCCGCGACCGACCGCCGCTCCTGCCTGCCCCGTCCATTTCAGGAGGCATACAGTGAGGACGGCTCTGCTTTTAT
>DASQDN010000705.1:0-4008 GCA_035634155.1 Bryobacteraceae bacterium
GGCGCGGCTTTATCGATTAGAGCGTGTTCACACTAATCGCAGGGCATCAACGATAAGCGCAAAGCAGAGGAATCCGACGTCCGTTTCTCGAAGCAGGAGAAGATTCGCCGAAACCTTTGAGCCCGCGCAACACTCGTTCAATTTCGTTGCACTTCTTATGAAGCGCGCGATTGTATTTCCAGGTTGCAGGCGGTTGGACTTCGTCGGAACCACCGAACATGCCGAGATCGAGCACTAACTGGCGGGTTTCATTGCCCTCGTAGGCGCGATCCATCAACAGCAGAAGTCCTTCCGGCATGGGACCGAACTCTTCCAGCAAGTCGCGCCCGTGCGGCGTAAAATCCAAAGTGTAATTTAGGGACTCTAACAAGGATCAGCCGCTGCTGGCTCCAGTGGAAGTATTGCGGACTTTCACGGAAGGAGACATGCAGCGGATGGCCAAGGACACGATAGACCGAACGGAGATTGCGGGCAAGTCGTTGCGCGGACGGCGGAAGACCCGATCCGCGAGATTGGCGAGATGGTATTGAACTTCGTCAGCGATTCGGAGGCGAGCGCGGAGTCGGCGCCGAGCCGTACGAGCGGACCGAGGAACGCGCAACGCAGCGGAACGGCTACCGGGAACGGAGGTTCGATACGCGTTTGCGGACGTTGAACCTGAAGATACCGAAAGTACGTGAGGGCGGGTTTGTGCCGAGCTTCATCGAGCACCGCAAGCGCGGTGAACAGGCGCTGATCAGCGTTATCCAAGAAGCGGTAATCCAAGGGGTGTCCACACGTAAGATCGAAGCGGTGCTGGCGGCGTTCGGAATCGCCGGCATCTCGGCCGCGCAGGTAAGCCAGTTGTGCAGTTCCCCGGACGAGAAGGTGCGCCGATTCCGGGAGCGGCCGCTTGGCGAATGCCGGTACGTTTGGGTAGATGCACTGTACGAGAAAGTCCGTGAGGATGAACGCGTGGAATCAATGGCGGTAGAGTCCAAAGACTTCGTGTGGCTTCGGAGTCGAGGAGCAGGTGGAATCCTCGATATGTTGCGTCGTTATCCGTCGTCACTTTGCACTTTCCCGAAGCGGATCGTCCGGCCTGCGGCAGATCACCAATCCGTGCCCGTTGAGATTCAAAACGTGTAAGTTGTTGTAAACTCCCCGCCCACAATCCTCCCCGACGAGGTTAACTGGTAGTATGCGCCGAAAGCCCGGCTTCTGGGTCCTGCTGTCCCTGGTAGCCCTTCTTTGCTTTCTCGGATACCTGCAGTATGTATGGATCGACCGGCTCGCACGCGCCGACCAGGAGCGTGAACAGCAATCCCTGCGGGCCGCTTTGCATCGCATTGCCGGCGCATTCGATGCGGAAATCACCCGCGCGCAACTCGCTTTCGGCCCCGGCTCCATGCGAGACGGTCGCCGCTTTGTAGGGCGGCGCGGCGATGGCCCCGGCCCCGGCAGGCGCCCCGATGGCCCGCCACCCCCGCCTCCTCCTTCCGAGGAAGATCACCTCGAAGATGAAGCACTCTGGGCCGATCGCGCTCAGATGTGGCTCGAGTTCGCTCCTTATCCGCGGCTCATCAAGGAGGTCTACGTCACGAATTTGACGCGAACCCTGCGCGTCGCATCCTCTGGCGTCACAACCGTTTCGAGCGCGCCGCAGAATGCGATTGACCCGGTGTCCATCGTCCCCGGCGGAGGTGGCGAGGTTCGTTACATTGTTTACGACCGCGAGTTCATTCGCCAGGATCTGCTGCCGAGGATCATCGGACGCCACCTGGATCTTCAACGCTACGGTGTCCGCATCGCTTCCGGCGACCAGCCGATCTATTCACACAACGAGTTCACTCCAGCCGACAGCACCCGGCTCTTCGCATTTCGTCCCGAATGCTTCGCCTCCGGCCCGATGCGGCGCGATTTTCGCCGCCGCGGCCCGCCTTCGCGCGGGGATGCCGCCGCCTTTCTCTCCAGGAGCGACATCACCTGCGAGGACGCGCCCAAGGGCTTCGACCCGGGGCGCTGGACGTTAGACGCCGGCCTTGTTAAGACTGCGGGCATCGGGTTCGGCGAGTTTCGCACCCGCAGCTTGCTGCTGAGTTTCGGCGTGCTGGCAGTGTTAGCCACCGGGATCGGTATGCTGGGCTTGTATTGGCATCGAGCGCAGGTGCTCGCCCAGCGTCAGATGGAATTTGCCATGGCCGTATCCCACGAGCTGCGAACCCCGCTGACGGTGATTCGCGTGGCCGCCGACAGCCTCGCGGAAGGCATGGTGACCGAGCCGAGGAAGTACGGCGACCTGATCCGAAAAGAAACCATCCGGCTCTCCGACATGGTGGAACAGGTGCTTGTGTTTGCGCGCACCCAGCGGGCGGATATTCAGCCGCAGTTCGAGGCAGTTGCGCCCGAGGACGTGATCGGCAGAGCCGTAAGCGCGGTTGCCCCGGCCCTTGATCGCGCAGGTCTTTCGGTACACACTGATGTCGCCGAAGGCGTGCCGGCGCTGCGCGCCGATGCGAACTTGCTCAGCGCAGCTTTGCAGAATCTCTTGATCAACGCTGCCAAGTACGCAGCTTCCGGCAAGATTGTGCGCATCAAGGCGGAACGCGCAGAATCGGCGCATGTCCGAATCCTGGTTCAGGACGAAGGGCCGGGGGTGAGCTCCGGGGATCTGCCGCGCGTGTTCTCCGCCTTCTACCGGGCCGCGGCGGCTTCCAACTCCAACGTGCCGGGACTCGGTTTGGGGCTGCACCTGGTCAAGCGCATCGTGGACGCGCATGGGGGAACGGTTCGCGCCGCCAATCGACACGGCGCTTACGGATTTGAAGTCGATATGAGGATACCGGCAGTTGAGTCCTAGATTGCTGTTAGCGGAAGACGAACCGGCGCTCGCAATGGTTCTTTGCGATCGCCTCGAGCGGGAAGGCTACTCGGTTGTGAGCGTGCATGACGGCATTTCAGCGCTCCATACCGCGCTTCGGACGCCGTTCGACCTGATTGTTTTGGATGTGATGATGCCGGGCAAAAACGGCTTTGAAGTGTGCCGGGACCTTCGCGCGCAGGGCTCCACTGTGCCGATTCTGATGCTGACGGCGCGTAGCGAAGTTCGCGACCGCGTCACGGGTTTGAAGAGCGGCGCGGACGACTATCTGCCCAAGCCGTTCGACACCAGCGAACTGTTGGCCAGGATCGAAGCGCTGCTCCGGCGCGCCAAGGGAACATCGGCCGGAACCGCGGCAGTGTATGAGTTCGGCGCCGTCAAAGTGAACACACGCCGGCGCGAGGTCACGCGCGACGGTGAGCTGGTCACGCTTTCGGCAAAGGAATACCAACTCCTTTGCTATTTGCTGGAGCGCCCCAACGCGGTCGTGTCGCGCGACGAGCTGCTGGAGCAGGTCTGGGGCTATCGGGCCGCGACCAACACGCGAACCGTCGACGTGCACCTGGGGCAACTGCGCGGCAAGCTCGAGGAAGACGCCAAGCAGCCGAGATACCTCCTGACCGTCCATGGATCGGGCTACCGGTTCGTAAAGGATTCGTAAACCCGCAATTTACAAACAGCTTACAGCCGAACCACAACTTCGGACGGGGCAAGCGCGTTTAACAAACTGGAGGTTATCCGACGAGATTATGAAGAAAGCAATTGTGGTCGCCTTGATGGCTCTCACCGCGACGACGGGCATGTTCGCCCAGGGCGGTCCGGGCCGGCGCGGTGGTGGCGGTGCGGACCGCACTCCTCCAACGGCGGCCGAAATGGTGGAACGACGCGTCGCCAGGCTGACCGAGCTACTCACTTTGGATGCGGCCCAGCAGGCGCAGGCCAAGACGATATTTAGCGAGGAGCAGACCGCTGCCAGCGCTCTGCGCGACAAAATCGAAGCGGCTCACGACGCGCTTCAGGCTGCTGTGAAGGGCAGCGCCTCGGATTCGCAGATTGACCAGCTCGCGGCATCGGTTGGCACGCTCCAAGGCCAGTCGCTCGCGGTGCACTCGAAAGCGCAGGCCAAGTTGCGCGGAATCCTGAATTCT
>DASQDN010000706.1:0-13317 GCA_035634155.1 Bryobacteraceae bacterium
GACAAGAAGCGGCAGCGGGTTCTTGGACAGACCGGTCGCCAGGATGCCGACCAGAAAGCAGGCTACTCCGAAGAGCGCTCCAACTCCACTGACCACCTGCTGCGGCAACTGGATGGCGCTCCCATCTTTGATGGGATTTGGCATCACGACAGTCATACCGTTCTCCTTCCGGACGCGGCCACCATTTCGGTAAGCCGATCCATAATGTCTTCTACTGTGTATCCGTCCGCACTGACCCGAGCCACGAACTCGGCCAGCATCTGCGACAGTCGCTTCTGACGCTGCGCCTCATCGCTTTTCACCTTCTTCGACGTGATGAAGGTCCCTGTACCCTGCTGTGTAGTCAGCATGCCTCGAATCTCAAGCTCCTTGTAAGCGCGCACAACCGTATTCGGGTTAATGGATAGGTCCACGGCAAGCTGCCGCACGGTGGGCAACTGATCGCCCGCCGTCAACTGGCCCGCCGCAATTGCGACCAGTACCTGGTCGATCAGCTGGCGGTACACGGGTACGCCGCTTTTCATGTCCAACCGAAACTGAAAACCCACGCTCACGGTCACAGTGTACTAGTTTTCTAGAACAAGTCAAGACTTCTTTGCGAACCCCTGCCATGGCACGATAGTCTGAACCTGGAGGCGCTTTCCGGTGCTGCATGTCACAAACGGCGATTCGGCCGTCTACACGCTCGCTAGTATGGGAATAAACTCAGCGCTGCCTTGGCGGGACGCGCTGCACGAAGGTCCCGTACCCTCCGCCGCGAGCCCCGATGAGTTGTGCGAAGTCCGCGCGCAGTTCCTCGCCTCCTCCGGGTGGGGCGAACACCATGTGGTAGCCACCGACCTGCACCAGCGAAACGCCGCGCTGCTTGCTGCCGATGAGGTAACCCTTTGGTTCGAGCACGACCTTTACGACCAACTGCAGCTCATCCAGATTCTCTCGATGATTCCTGGCAAGCCCGCCTGGCTGGCACAATCGGACACCTTCATCGGTCCCATGCAGGCTGCGGAAATCCGCGTCCTGGCATCCGCTGTCAAACCAGTCACACCTCAACAGTTCGAGGTTGCAGCCGCGGGCTGGGCGGCCTTCCGCTCCTCGAATCCTGCAGCCGTTCCCGATTTTCTTCGCTCGGACACTTCGTGTCTTCCTTATCTGCGAAGCGCATTCAACAGACTATTGGAAGAGCGTCCAGGCAGCGCCGATGGACTCTCTCGGACCGAGCGCCAGATCCTGCGCGTTGCGGCCACTGGCCCGGCTTCCTTCGCCGAGTTGTTCCGCCAAACGCAGGCCATGGAAGAGGCGGCCTTTGCCGGCGATTCGCTGATTGAGCTGAGTGTATGGAGGCTGTCCGAGTGCCGGACGCCCCTGCTGACCACAAATCCGTGGCGTCTCACCGAGGCAGGTAGGCAGGTGCTGGAAGGGAGCGCAAATCATCTCGGGATCAACCGTGTGGACCGCTGGCTGGGCGGATTGCATGTCGTATATGGGCATTAGAACTGTGACGCGCATCGAAACAAAATACCGCCGGATTGTTACCGAGATCCCCGCACCGGACTCGCTGCCAGTGCTCGACAAACTACGTCAGTACGAGCCGCGTGCCATGCAGGGACAACCGCCCGTGATTTGGGATCGAGCCGAAGGCTTCCAGGTGTGGGATCCGTACGGCAACTGCTGGATCGATTGGTCTTCCGGGGTATTAATTACCAACGCGGGCCACGGCAGGCCTGAGATCGTTGAAGCGATTCGCCGGCAGGCCGGCGCACACCTTCTCACCAACTACTGTTTTCCGAGCGAGATCCGCGCCCGCCTTGTCGAACGCCTCGCATCCACCCTCCCGGAGCCGTTAAAGAAGATCTTCCTTCTCACCACGGGCTCGGAAGCAGTGGAATGCGCGATCAAGCTCTGCCGGACAAACGGTGTGCGCGTCGGAGGCCGATCCAAACATGTCATCGTTTCGTTTGATAAGTCGTTCCATGGCCGAACCTTGGGGTCGCAGCAGGCCGGCGGTATCCCTGCGTTGAAGGAATGGATCGTCAATCTTGATCAGGGGTTCGTGCAAGCGCCGTTTCCCGACGGCTATCGGACGCCCGACTCGAGCTTCGACTTCTTCCAGAAATCGCTGCGTGAAGCTGGTGTAGCCGCGCCGCACGTCGCAGGCGTGATCCTCGAAAGCTACCAGGGAGGCAGCGCGGCGTTCGCTCCGCCCGAATACATGAGATCGTTGCGCGCCTGGTGTGACGCGAACAAGGCCTTGCTGGTTTGCGACGAGGTACAGGCCGGCTTCGGCCGCACCGGCAAGCTCTGGGGCTTCGAACACTACGGCGTCGTGCCCGATATCGCCACATTCGGCAAAGGCATCTCGAGTTCGCTTCCGCTCGCAGCGGTAGCCGGACGGCCCGACGTGATGGATCTTCATCCTCCCGGAAGCATGACGTCCACGCATTCCGGCAATCCCATCAGTTGCGCTGCCACGCTGGCCTCCATCGACATCATCCTGAACGAGAACCTGGCCGGAAACGCCGCGCGAATGGGAGCGATCCTCCACTCGGAGTTGGCCGCCATCCAGCAGCAACAACGATCGATCGGCTGTGTCGACGGCAAGGGCTTGGTTGCGGGCGTCGCATGCGTGAAGCCCGGAAGCAAGGAACCCGACGCGGCCCTCGCGGCGCGCATAGTCGACAACTGCATTGCTAAAGGCGTGTTGCTCTTCGCGCCCGTGGGATTCGGCGGAGCCACAGTTAAGATTTGCCCGCCGCTGGTCATCCACGAAGAAGCGATGCGCGAAAGCCTTGGTGTATTCCGGGAAGCCGTGGCGGAGGCGCTGGCTTGACTGTCCTGGTTGTCGGTGGCGGCATGATCGTACACGATCAGATCCTGCCATCGTTGCTGCATCTGAAGAACGCCGGGGCAATCGACGATGTGGCGGTAGTCGCGTCCCGATTCGCGACGGTGCAGAGACTGCGTGAAGCGTTTCCCGGACGCCCGTTCGCCACCTTCCCTCATCGTGACGGCGACGCGCAACCGGAGTCATACAAACGACTGATCGCGAATCTGCCGGCGGGTAACATTGTCGTCGTTGCCCTCCCTGACCAGTTGCACTTTGATGCCGTTATGACTGCGATCGAGCGGCGCCAGCACGTCCTTTGTGTAAAGCCTCTTGTACTCACCACACGTGAGTCCATTGCGATCGAAGAAGCGGCTCGCGCACAAAATGTCGTGGTCGCTGTCGAATACCACAAGCGCTTCGACGATCGCAGCTTGATGGCGCGCAAACGTTCTCGTGCAGGAATGTTTGGCGAGTTCAAGCTCGGATCAGCCAGCTTGATGGAGAAATGGTATTACCGCCATTCCAACTTTCAGAACTGGATGACAACTGAGAACTCGGACGCCTTCACGTATATCGGCTGCCACTACGTCGATCTGGTTCACTTCATCACAGGACTGCTGCCTTCGTCGGTGAGCGTCTACGGCATGAAGGACCGTTTTCCGAACGGAGCCGAAGGTTACCTGTGGACAGATGCACGCCTCCTCTGGAACAACGGCGCGTGCCTCAACGTACAGAACTCGCTCAGCTACCCCGAGGACGGCCCCGGAAGCAACATGCAGCACCTGGCGTTGTACTGCTCATCGGGTGATAAGGGCGCGATGATCCGTCACTCGGACCAATATCGCGGCATTGAATACGCCTACGCGACCAAGCCTGATACTCCCGGAGCAACCGCCTACGCTGAGCCAAGCGCCGACTACTACCAGCTCATCGACTTGGGTGAGGAGCAACCGATGCCTGTCGGCTATGGCCATCGATCCATCGAATACATCGTGCGACAATGCGTCCCCTGCGAGGCAGCGACCGACAAGCTCGCTTTTCTACGCGATCTCGACGAAAGGGGCATTCTTGCGACCCAAGAGAACAGCCGCTACAACGAAGCAGTAGTCGAGGCCGGGCGCGAATCGATCCTCAATGGCGGACGTGAGGTCGCAGTTCGATATCCATGATTAAGACGATCATCTTTGACCTGGGCAAGGTAATCATCCCGTTTGATTTCAAGCGCGGCTACGATCGCATGGCGCCTCTGTGCAGCTATGCAGCGGCTGAGATCCCGGAGCGCCTGCGTTCCTGCGACTTAGTAACCAGCTTCGAAGAAGGCAAGGTGGAACCGGAGGAGTTCGTACGGCAGCTTAGCGCGATCCTCGAACTGAACGCGACCTATGAGGAATTCTGCGGCATCTGGAGCGCGATCTTTCTGCCGGATACATTGATCCCCGAGTCTCTGCTGGTCGGGCTGAAGAAGCGGTACAGGCTGCTGTTGCTATCGAACACCAACGCGATCCACTTTGAAATGGTGTGGCAGAACTACCCGCTGTTGAAGCACTTTGACCACCTGGTCCTGTCTTACAAAGTCGGCGCATTGAAGCCGTCGCCCATGATCTATCGGGAAGCGCTGCGGCATGCCCATTGCGCGCCGGAAGAGTGCTTCTTCACAGACGACATACTCGCTTACGTGGAAGGCGCTCGGGCGGCCGGTATCGACGCGGTCCAGTTTGAAAACCGCGAGCAGATCGAGCGTGAACTGCAGGCGCGCGGCGTAGTTTGGGAGTAGGATGGACCTATGGGCACGACCGCTGGGTTGATGACCGTCGAGGAGTTCCAGAAGTTGCCGGAAGATCCCAGCGTGCGGCGGGAATTGCATGACGGTGAGGTTTTCGCAATGACGCGGCCCAGCTATCGGCATTGGGACATCCAGGATCGCTTAGTCGACCTATTGAAACCGCTGCTGCGCGAACACGGTCGGATCGGCGCCGAGTTCGCCTTTCGGCCGGAGCCCGACAATCAGATCTGGGCTGCAGACGTCGCTTTCGTACGAGCGGCGCGTCTGGCTACTATCGACCCGGAAGATAACCTTAGCGGCGCTCCCGACCTCGTCATCGAAGTAGCGTCACCCTTAAACACCGCCCTCGAATTCGAGCGCCGCGAAACGATGTGCATGCGCACCGGCTGCTCCGAATTCTGGATCGTCTACCCGGAACTTGAACTCGTCAAAGTTACTACCGTATCGCAGGTCAAACGCTACGGCCGCGGCGGCACAATTGAACTCACAGTCGCTCCGGGCATCAACGTAGCCGTCGACAGTATCTTCCCAAAGGAAGACTAAGCCCCATGCCGACCCGCACGCTCGCGATCATCCTCTTCTCCGCCGTGCTATTCGCCCAAACGGAGGCAACGCCGTGGCCCGCGTCCTCACAACCGGCCGTCTTCACTCCGAAGCTCCCACCCAAAGTGAGTCTCACCGCCGGGATGCTTCCCGAGGCGGCCAAATCCGTCGACGGACCGATTGCGCTCGCTGCCTCATTTTAGGAGCCGCATTGCAGCCAATCGAGATCATGCTTTGCGAAAGGTTCCCGGGCGCGCCAACATTATTGATCTCGGGAACTACGACGCAAATCCGTATCCAGCCGCCCGAACCGAAACAGTAACGGCAGTCGCTGTCAGGCCCGCTACGGCTTCTCCACTTTTTTCTGCGACAGCCGGTAATCCCGACGCGCTAGCGCTGCTTCGAAACGCCGCTTCTCATCCTCCGTCTCAGGAATAACCGGCGCGACCGGCACGCGCTCATTATTCTTTCCCAACGCCACAAACGTCAGATATGCCGACGACGTGTGCCGGCGTACCCCTGTCGCCAGGTCCTCCACCCAAACCTTCACTCCTACTTCCATTGAGGTCCGAAACACCCGGTTCACAGCCGACTTCAACATGATCAACTGACCGATGTGAATCGGATGCAAAAACGTCATTGAATCCACCGACGCCGTCACAACGGCCGAACGCGAGTGACGCGCCGCTGCAAGCGCGCCCGCCAGATCCACCAGGTGCATCACACGCCCACCCAGCAGATTCCCGAGCGGATTCGCATCGTTCGGCAGCGCGATCTCCGAGTAATCCGACGCCGACTCTTTCACCGGGCGAGCCGTCAACGTAGGCACGTTCATCGCGAGTTCACCCACATCCCAAACACTTCCGCCTGCCGTCCGAGCGCGCCGCCGGGCAATGCCGCCGCATCGCCATGCCGAACCGGCGAGCAATTCTTCTCCAACACGAACACCGTTCGACCCTCCAGCACTGAAAAGCGCACCGCATCCGCCGAACCTTCACGCGGAAACGACTCGCACCGGCCCGCCGCGTAGCCGAAGTTGCAGGCGTCGCCACCCGCGGCGCCGCCCATCTCGCACCGGCCGTCATACAAGGCTCCCAACGGGGCTCGTGCCGGCTGCGTCACGCCCTCAGCTTTCGAAATCGGATAGAAGTACGGGCATGCCATGGCGCGTATATTACCATGTGACCTGAATATGGCCTCCAATCGTCTGGACACGCTGAAGAGCATGTGCGAACAGGACCCGGCAAGCGCGTTCGCCCGTTATGGCCTCGCGATGGAGTACGTGAACCTGGGCCGGTTTGACGAAGCGCTCGACGAGTTCCACACTCTTTTGGGATCGAACCCAGACTACTCGGCCGGTTACTACCACGCAGGCCGCACCCTGGAGCGCGTCGGCAAGATCGACGAAGCAAGAGCCATGTACGAGAAAGGCATCGAGGCAACCACCCGGACCGGCGACGCCCACACGCGCAGCGAACTGCAAGCGGCCCTCGATTTACTCTAATCGCGATTGCAAATCGTGCACCCGGCACCCCCGCAGCCGCGTATAACCATGCATGCGGGCCATAACTACGTGTTTACTCGCGATCACCGCGCTGGCATGGGCTGAAGAATCGAATCCGGATTACACTTTCGGCACGACCGTAGTAAATAACGCCGGCTTCCACGGTCGCGTCTACCATCTGAAGGAAAACACTCAGCGACTGCCCAACTTCAAGAGCATGCGCCCTGTAGGCAGCATCTACACCACCGCACTGAACATATGGCCGCAGCGCTTTGACCAGGGCTTCGGCGAGATCACCGATCGATTCGAATGGTTTGCCATCGAATACACCGCCACAATCTGGATCGAGAAAGAGGGCGCCTATCGCTTCAGCCTTCTGGCCGACGACGGGGCGCGGTTGAAGATAGACGACAAACTCGTGATCGACAATGACCTAGTGCACTGGGCCCGGGCCATCAGCGGCGCGGCCACGCTGGGTCGCGGCAGTCACACCATCACAGTCGAATACTTCCAAGGGCCGAGATTCACCGTCGCGCTCGTGCTCGCAGTAGCGCCACCGGAACAAGCATGGCGCATCCTGAACACCGACGAATTTAAACCGCCAAAAGACCCGTCTGAGTGGAAGCCGGGCGCGATCCAAGTGACGCGCCCGCAATCGCTTTAACCAGCCGAAGCGCCCCAGCCGTTTTCAACGCGGTTCTTAAGCCCGGCGGCTTCGATCGCTAGATACCGCTCGTTCATCCGCGCCGTAAGGCGCCCGATCAAACCGCCGAGCAGACCCTGGAACTCGAGCGAAAGCGTTGCCCGACTTGTCCCGTCCCCTAGAGCTTGCACCCCGTGACGGGCAAACACCTTGATGCCTGGTCCGCGGTTCACCCAAACGAAATCCCATCCCTCACGGATCTCCGTCAAGACCCACACCGCCGGAGGCAGCTTCGGTTGACGGATGAGTAACCGGGATCCGGGAACAACAGGGCCATCGCTCATCCGCTTGATGCTCGTCACCGTTGACGTCCACTCGGGCCAGCGCTCAAAGTCGCTCAGGACCGCCCAGACCCGGGAGGGATGCGCCCGGACATCCACCGAGATTTTGATGTGCCTCATTGGCCGAGGCCTTTAACGCTTCACGATCTCGCGCGCCGCCAACCACTCCATCATCCGAGTCGGCCACGTCTCGACAGGCGATCCCGGCTTCTTGGTCGGCCGCAAGCCAAACCCGTGCTCGCCGTACTCATAGATGTGCATCTCGGTCGGGATCTTCTTCGCGACCAGTTCCAAATAGAACTGCACAGTGGGAATGACATGGGACGGGTCGTCCGACGTGCAGATCATAAACACAGGAGGCGCATCCGCAGGAATCGGAAACATCTCGTTGTTTAAGATCGGGAGCAACGCGGGGTTCACCCGAGGCGCGGCAGCCGCCGACGCAGCATCTCCGCGGGGCGGGCGAGGCGGCGCCGACCCCGGCCTGTAATAAGGATAGATAAGGATATTGAAATCTGGCCGCGAACTCACGCGCTCGATCGGGTCCTCCGAGCCTGCGTTCCCGGCGTCATACTTCAAGCCGATCATACCCGCCACTTCCCCGCCGGCCGAAAACCCGATGAAGCCGATCTTCTTCGGATCGATGCCCCATTCCGCCGCGCGGCTCCGGACCAACCGCATCGCCCGAGCCGAATCCAGATAAGGCTCCTTTTCCAGCGTATATTTGGACCCCTGCACCCGCGACAACCGGTACTTCAGCACAATGGCCGCGATTCCGCGCTCATTCAGCCAGTCGGCCACCTCCCAGCCTTCCTTCTCCATCACTAACTGTCGATGTCCGCCACCGGGAGCTACCACCATCGCCGCGCCCGTAGCCTTCTCCTTCGGAGGCAGGAACACGTAAATCGACGGGTAGTGCGTCTCGGTGAACTGGCCCGGCAATTTGGCATACTTGGGGCTCGCCGACGGCTTGGAAACCTCCTGAGCCGTCACACCTTCCGACCCGGGAGCTTCCTTCGGCCACAACCGGATTTCCTCTCCCCGTTCGGCCGAGATTGCCAGCCTTGCCACTGTTAGCAACACGAGGGCTACTGTCGTTTTCATCGCTAAGACAATCTATCAAATCGGCGGCAACGTGGGAGGCCTTGGCCATGTATGTAAGGCCGATTACTTATCCAGGACTCCCGAGCGTTCCCGTTCATTGGAGATTTTGACCGTCCAACCCGTCTAAGGTGCGCTTGAACGGTAAACGATAGCCAGCCTCCGGACCCGCAGGTATACTTCATTGGTAACGGCAATAGTGTTCTTCTTCACAGGGTTACCCGGGACCGCCGTTAAAGCAAAGACCCAAAAAGGATTACAAAGCGCCGATGCATAAACCGATCAAGTACGCCGAAAAGGCCCTCACGGTAGCCGCGAACGCCGCCTGGCAGATCTTCGACAGAGCTAATTCTGTCAACCAGAACCCGTCGTTCACACCGAAGTGGTCCGAAAAGCCGCTGCTGAAGTCGTGGGAAAAGACCAAGCCGCCACTCGGATGGCCGCGCGAAACCGATTCCCTTTGCCCGCGTTGCGTCCCGGAGATCCGGAACCAGATTATCGACGGCAAGCTGCCGCATGAGATCCTGCTGAACGAGAAGGTCGGCGAAATCAAGGCGCAGATCATCGAGCGGGACGGCAAGATCCTGATGGTGAAGGATTGCCCCAAGCACGGTCACTTTGAAGACGTGATGGCGATCGACACCGCGTTTTTCAAGCACTTGGAAGAGTGCTTCCCCGGCCGCGACATCCGCGCCCACAACGACGAGAAGCTTCACAACCACGGCTCCAGCACCGTGAAACACGGCCGCGGGTCGGTGTTGACCATCGACCTGACCAACCGCTGCAACATGATGTGCGATCCGTGCTTCATGGATGCCAACCAGGTCGGCTTCGTTCATGAGCTGACCTGGGAAGACATCAAGACGATGCTCGACAACGCCGTCTCCATCAAGCCGCGCCGCCAGATGTCGGTGCAGTTCTCCGGTGGTGAGCCGACGCTGTCCCCGTACTTCCTCGACGCCGTCCGTTACGCCGTCAAAGTCGGCTACAACAGCGTGCAGGCCGCGACCAACGGCATCGAGTTCGCCAAGAGCCCCGAATTCTGCAAGCAGGCCGCCGAAGCCGGCCTCCGCTATGCCTACCTCCAGTTCGACGGCATCGGAAACGAAGCCAATTCGCACCGCTTGGTCGGTAACCTGTTCGACGTAAAGCTGAAGGCTATCCACAACCTGCACAACGCGGGCGTGGAGATCGTCCCGGTTATCACCATCATCAACGGCATCAACAATGAGCAGGTGGGAGCGGTGGTCCGCTTCGCCCTCGACAATCCGAAGATCATCTCCTTCCTCAGCTTCCAGCCGGTGTCTTTCACAGGCCGCGACGAAGAAGTGACCGACGAGCGTCGCACGGCGCAGCGGTACACTCTCTCGCACCTCGCGCATGACGTGAAGAATCAGGTCGGACTCGGCGAGCCGACGCGTGACTGGTTCCCGATCTCGTTCATGGGCACCTTCTCCGATTGGGCCGATCTGACCCACGGCCCGCAAGCCGAGTGGGGTCAGCTCAACTGCGGCTGCCACCCGAACTGCGGCATCGGCTTCGCGGTCATGATCGATAAGCAGACCAAGGAAGCGGTTCCGGTTACGGCGTTCCTCAACGGCGAACAACTCGCCAAGGACGTAGCCAAGATCAACGACGGCGCCCGAACCAAGTTCTGGAGCGTGGTCGGCATGGCGCTCGCCACCATTCGCAACTACGATCCCTTCCAGTCGCCGACGCACTTCAAGCTGACGGACCTGCTGAAGAAGTTCGACAAGACCTTCAACGCAACCGGCCACAAGTACGGCAAGGTTGGTGGAGCCCGCACGATGGAAGACATCGAGCGCCGCCGTTCGGATCGCTGGAACTTTCTGTTCATCGCAGGCATGTGGTTCCAGGATCTGTTCAACTACGATTTCCGTCGCACCGAGCAGTGCATCATCCCGTACGCCACGCAGGAAGGCGAAATCAGCTTCTGCGCCTACAACACAGGCGTGGGCTGGCGCAACATCATCGAAAAGATGCACATGACCACGACACTGACCAAGTGGTATGCGGAAAAGGGCAAGCACGAGATCTTCGCCGGCGGCAAGAAGGTTGCCCTGAGTGAGGATAGCCATAAGCTGGTCCTCAACGCCGCCGACGTCGAGCGCGGCCGTCAAAAGGACCTCGACGAAGCCGGCGTGGCTAAGAACGCGCGTCAGGAAAAGGTGAAGGCTCGCGACGAGAAGTTGAAGTTGCAGCAGGAAGCCAAGGATCGCGAGATGGAGCGCCTATACCGCAAGATGGTGCTGAAGGAGCCCGAACCGCAGGGTGGCTTTGTGCCGCTCAGCGCGATCGCTCCGGCGGCGCCCGCGCCTGCCACCAGCAAGGAAGACCGCGAAGAAGTCGGCAGCTTCGGCGACTAACGCACGGCTCCAGTTCGGAACGCACGAAGGCCGCTGGGCAACCAGCGGCCTTCGTGCATTTCGTACCTTGGTTTTCGACTACGCCGCGGGGCTCTTCATCCCATCCAACTCACCCGCCAGGGTTTCGTGATCGACCACATTCTTCACGGTCGTCAGTAGTGAGGCGATCCCAAAGGGCTTAAGCAGGACATCCGCGGCATCCGGCCCCATCAACTGGCACGCCCATGAGTCGGCGTAACCAGACATATAAGTGACCGGAAGATCCGGACGAATCTCGACAACCCGATCCCGGAGTTCGCGCCCATTCATCCCGGGCATCATCAGGTCCGTCAGCATCAGGTCAATGCGGATCTCACGATCCTGACACGTAGCCAGCGCTTGCGCAGGTTCGCTCGCGGTGATCACCTCAAATCCGGCCCCAATCAGCACTCGAGCGATGAGGGCTAACACCAGCGGTTCGTCATCCACAACAAGTATGGTCCTCAAATGCGCTACTCCTTCGCAAATTTAAGGAGTAGCGCAAATCCCGCATAAGGTCTAGGTACAAAATCACATTTAAGTAGGTACTAGGGCAAAAAGGTTGGAGAACTAGGTGGCGTGCCTTAAGCGCGAACCGCCGGAAACTCCGCAAATCGTACTAGGTAGAGGACTCGCACTCGGGAAGCAAGACATCGAACCGCGTCCCTTCCCCAAGCCTCGACTGGAACCCGATCGCTCCCTTTGACTGCCTTACAATCCCGTCAGCAGCCGCCAAACCCATCCCCACGGCACCGGCCTTGGTCGTGAAAAACGGGTGAAAGATCAATTTGTGGTGTTCACCGGCGATTCCGGCCCCATTGTCGATCACCTCTATCCTGACATGCGGTTTGGCCGGTAAGCCGTAGTGCTCCAGCAGTTCCTGATGAAGCTTGTACTCCGGCGTGATCCGCGACGTCTCAATGCAAATCCTACCGTCGGTCGTCGTCGCCTGAGCGGCATTAAGAACCAGCTTCGACATCAGCGTCTCCATGCCGCCCGTGGGCACTCGTACGCGCGCCTGTATCGCCCCTGCCTTCAACGACAAGCTTCGCTGGCCCACCAAGGTCCTCAGAAGCGGAATCATTGCCTCCAACGTCTCGTCAACCGCAACCACTGACGTCGGACCAAGCCGTGACGAACTGAATGTCAGCAGGTCGCGAGCAAGTTGTGAAGCGCGCGTCGTCGATTCTGTAATGCAATCCAGATCGCTACGGATCGCCTCGATGGAGCCGAACTGACGGTTCAGCGACTCGGCCGCATTCAGCACGATCATGAGCCAGTTGTTCATGAAGTGCGCGATCCGGCCGCTTACCGCTTGCAGGCTTCGGGCAATATCGTCCTCGGTCTCCTGGGCCGGCGTGCGGCAGGCGTCCGCGACAACCACGATCCACGCGCAACTCGGGTGTCCCGCCAATCGCGACACTTTGAGACTTACCGGGATCACCTCGCCTCGCTTCGTCCGGAGCACGCTTTGTCGGCTCTCCGGCGAGTGGCCGGCAAGGAACTCCTCGTGCAAATCGGAAACCCGCTGCCCAAGGAGTTCCTCCGAAGCCGCTCCCATCAGCGCCGCGAACCGGGAATTGCTCGCCGTGATAGCGCCATCATGGGAAATCAGGTAGGCCGGACTATCCATTGCCTGCAGCATGTCGACCAGAAGGTCCGCCGGGGTCGCGCTCCGCAACACCACAAGCGCGGCATCGACGCCGAAAGGCAGAATGGACGCCACGTGTGAACCAACGGGTACGTTCTCCCGAGCTGACCTCGCGGTCACCACGTCCGTCACGGTGCGCCGCACCGCGGGACTGACAGATAACGCCTCCGCGCCGAGCAGGCTTGCGTACTTCCGGTTCGCGTCCGTCACGCGTCCGTCGGCGTGGACGACAGCAATGCCTACAGGAACATGCTCCAGGATTTCAGATGCCGTCCGCGCCTGCGTCTGGAGCAAGTTCACCAGACGATACACGTCCCCGCTTTTCCACTGATCATCCCAAAACACCAAGCCAGTGTAGCGTTAAATCGAAAAACGGCGAATAGACCGAAAATCACAAAGTGCCTGTGTTTCCAGAGGTTTCCGTACTATGCCTGTCGACAGCGCAGTACTGGGCTTGTCCTAACGACAACTGATCGCCCGTATAGCACTGGCTGGTTCTCGACCGCCGATCAAGTGCGCGCC
>DASQDN010000707.1:0-5794 GCA_035634155.1 Bryobacteraceae bacterium
GCTTCTATCGCGAAGCCGCGGTAAACGAGCTCTGGGCGAAAGCTAAGCCTTCATACACCAAGGAACTCACCCGCTATCACGAGCCCGTCACCCGAGCCCTCACCGAATCGAACGGCTACCTCCGCAGCCCGACCAGCGGGTACCTGGGCCGGCGCTTCTTTGTTTACGTGGAAATGCTGGCTCCGGCCAACCAGGTCCACACGCGCAGCTACAAGGATGACTATTTCATCGTGGTGGCGCCGTCAGCACAGCCGCGCATCCCAGAAGTTCGACATCTGTACCTCCACTACCTTTTGGACCCGATCACGGCCAAGTTCTCCGATGCCGTGATGAAGCGCCGCAACCTCAGCGACTACGCTCAGGGCGCCGCCGGCCTCGACGCGAGCTATAAATCCGACTTCCTCCTGCTCACCACCGAGTGCCTGATTCGCGCCGTCGAATCGCGCATGGATCGCCAACCGGCCGCCGTGCAGGAATCGCTCGCCGAAGGTTTCATCCTGACGCCATTCTTCGCAGAAACGCTTCCGGTCTATGAAAAGCAGGAAGCGGCGATGCGGCTCTACTTTCCGGACCTGATGGCGACGCTCGATCCGCGCAAAGAGATCAAGCGCCTGGAATCGGTAAACCTGACGGTGGCGCCGCCAAGGAAAGCGACGGTGCCCGTGGAGCGCGCGGCGGAGCCGGCACGAGAGCCGGCCCTGGTCACCATCGACGAGGCGGAGAAGTTGTACGAATCCCGCAATCTGGAAAAGGCGGCGGAAACATTCCGCAAAGCTCTCCAGCAGACCGACCGGAAGCCGCTCCACGCCCGCTCGTACTACGGTTTAGCGCGGGTCGCAGCTCTCCAACGCAACCCCGAGTTGGCCGAACAACTCTTTCGTAAGACACTGGAGTTAACTCCTGACCCGCACACGCATGCCTGGTCGGAAGTTTACCTGGGCCGTCTGGCGCTCGCTACCGCGGCTCCGGACGAAGCAGCGGCGCACTTCAAGGCGGCATTAGCGGTGGAAGGCGCTACGGACAAGGCCAAGCAAGCGGCCGAAGAAGGTTTGAGTAAGACGTCCAAGTAAGGACACTTTGAATCACGGAGTTTTATTGAGAATGATTAGACGAATTGCAGTGTCGTTTGCCCTGGTGGCGGGAATGGTCTACGGGCAAGTCGCACAGCCGAAGCCGAAGTCTCAAAAGGAGATCGATGCGCTGCAGGCAATCTTCGGCGCTCAGGATCCGGACGTTCGCATCCAGGCTGTGGAGAACCTCCTTACCAACTTCGCCGACACCGAATTCAAGGCGATTGCCCTGCAAGTGGCGGCCGCTTCGGCGCAACAGAAGAACGACTTCGAAAAGATGATCATCTATTCCGAGCGGACGCTTGATGCCGATGCGAAGAACTTCGGAGCGATGTTGATGCTCGCCAGCGGCATCGCACAGCGTACGCGCGAATTCGATCTCGACAAGGAGGAGAAACTCGCTCGCTCCGAGAAGTACGCCAACGCGTCAATCCCACTGATCAAAGCTGCTACCAAGCCGCGTCCCGACCTGGCGGATGCCGAGTGGGAATCCGCCAAGCAGAGCTACCTGGCGCAAGCCTACGAAGCGCTCGGTTTGTCCGCGATGGTTCGCAAGAAGTACGACGATGCAGCCAAGCAGTTTGAGCAGGCGATCGCGACCTCTCCCGACGGCACCACCTACGTTCGCCTGGCGGCGGCCTACAACCAGGCGAAGAAGCCGGAGCAGGCAATTGCCACGCTCGACAAGCTGAACAGCGTGACCGACCTGCATCCCGCGGTCAAGGCGGCAGCGGCACAAGAACGCAACAATGCGGTGAAGTTGAAGGGTGGCGCCGCCGGCGCTTCCACCCCCGCGCCGGCCGGTGCTGGCCCGGCCGGGGCTGCAACGGCGACACCGACGCCCACGCCCGCGCCAACTCCCACACCCGCCAAGTAGAAATGTCTGCCGCGGACCTGCAGGGACTGGAGTCGAAACTCGGCCATACGTTTCGAGACCGAAGCCTGCTGGTCCGCGCGCTTACCCACCGATCCTTCGCCTTCGGGCAGCGTTCAACAGAACCCCTCACGCTCGACAATGAACGCCTCGAGTTCCTGGGCGATTCCATCCTCGGATTTCTCATCAGCGAATGCCTGGTCCTGCGCCACACCTCGTGGCCCGAAGGACAGCTTTCTAAGACCAAAGCGCATCTGGTCAGCGCCACTCATCTGCACCGAGTCGCGCAAAGGCTCGGCATTGGTGAATTCCTCCAGCTGGGACGCAGCGAGGAGATGAGCGGCGGCCGGCAGAAGAAGATGCTGCTGGCCAACGCGGTGGAAGCAATCATCGCCGCCTTGCACATCGACGGTGGCATGGAAAAGGCGCGTGAGTTTGTGATTGAGCACGTGCTCGGCGGCGGCGACCTACAACCGCCAACTGAAGAACCCGAGAACAACTACAAGAGCACGCTGCAGGAGCGCGCTCAAGCCATTCACCTGCCTCAACCTCAATACGTGATTGTCGAAGAGACCGGTCCCGGTCACGCGAAGACCTTTCTTGTCGAGGCCCGGATCGGCACCGCGTACCGGCGGCAAGGGTCGGGGCCCTCGAAGAAAGCCGCTGCACAGAATGCCGCCAAAGCAATCCTGGAAGAGATGGACGCCGCAGTTACCCTCGACCCGCAGCGTGGATAATTGATCCATGCGCCGTCGCGAGTTCCTCCCGCTGCTGGGCTGTGCTCCGCTTTTCTCGCAATCCAATCAACGACCACAAGCGAGCTGGGGAGCCCAAATCGGCGACGTCGCGCCGGGACGCGCGCTTCTCTGGACCCGTTCGGACCGGCCCGCGCGCATGCTGGTCGATTGGTCGACAACAGAATCTTTCCGCGATCCCCATCGCGTCCTCGGCTCGCACGCGATCGATGCAACCGACTACACGGCCCGTATCGATCTCCGCGATCTTCCACCAGGCCAACAGATTTTCTACCGCATTTATCTGCAAAGCCTGGCCGACGGCAAGACGCTGAGCGAGCCTGTCGCCGGCAGATTCCGCCCCGCGCCGGCCAGTCCCCGCGATATTCGCTTTCTGTGGTCGGGTGACACCGCCGGTCAGGGCTACGGGATCAATCCTGACTGGGGAGGCATGCGTATCTACGACGCCATGCGCCAGCGGCAGCCGGACTTCTTCATCCACTCCGGCGACACCATCTATGCAGACGGCCCAATCCCGGCCGAACTGAAGGCGGGCGATGGCAGCGTCTGGAAGAACGTCACAAACGAAGCGGTCGGCAAACCCGCCGAAACCCTGGCCGAGTTCCGAGGCCGCTATGCCTACAACCTGCTCGACCAAAACGTCCGCCGGTTCAACGCTGAGGTCCCGCAGATTTGGCAATGGGACGACCACGAAGTGATAAACAACTGGTCGCCATCGAAAGACCTCTCCGCAGCCAAGCAGTACACCGAGAAAAGCGTTTTTCTCCTGGCCGCTCGGGGCGCCCGCGCCTTCCTCGAATACGCGCCCATGCGTTACTCGAACGAAGAAGTGGAACGGGTCTACCGCGTGATTCCGTACGGGCCGCTGCTCGACGTGTTCGTAATCGACATGCGGTCATACCGCGGCCCCAACACGCACAACCGTCAGGAAACCGAAAGCCCTGAGACGGCGTTCCTCGGCAAGCCGCAACTCGAATGGCTCAAGCGCGGACTCGCCGCCTCGCGAGCTACCTGGAAAGTGATCGCCTCTGATATGCCGCTCGCGCTGAACGTGGGTGACGGCCGCGACGCGCAAGGTCGACCTGTGTTCGAGAATTCCGGCAACGGGGACGGCCCGGCGCTCGGTCGCGAGCTAGAAATCGCTGCTCTGCTAAGCGCGATCAAGTCTGCGCGCGTGAAGAACGTCGTGTGGCTCACCGCGGACGTTCATTACACCGCCGCCCACTACTTCGACCCAGCCAAGGCGCAGTTTCATGACTTCGATCCTTTCTGGGAATTTGTATCCGGACCTCTGAACGCCGGCACGTTTGGACCCGGCGCCCTCGACAATACGTTCGGCCCCGAAGTGAAGTTCTTCAAAGCCCCGCCGAAAGGCCAATCCAACCTGCCCCCGAGCGCCGGCCTTCAATTCTTCGGGGAAGTGGAGATCGAGGCGAGATCGCGTGTGATGACAGTGACCCTGCGCGACGTCACTGGCGCCGCACTACATAGCCAGCGGCTTACTCCCGCCGCTTAGCGCTCTGCCGCATCGATAAACGCATCCACACGCAAGCCCGCCGGCAGCTTCTGCCCTGCGTCGAGTTCTACCAGCGTCTCCAGAATCTTCTTATCCACGCGCTCGGTCGGCTCGTCCGTGCGGACGTTCTTCCGACCCAGGATCTGGCCGATGCGCACCACACGCCCGCCGAATCGCTGCGTGCCATATGCCTCCGCCGTAACATATGCCGGCTGCCCTACACGCAACTTCGCCACATCGGCCTCATCCACATCCACGCGAACACGCCATGCGCTGTCATCGCCTACAGTCACGATCCAGTTCTCCGGATTGTCCGTAGAAATGCTCTCGCCGATTTTGGCCTTCTTGCGCAGCACCACCGCATCGATTGGCGATCGGATATAAGTCTTCGCCAGGTACGCGCGAGCCTCCGCGAGTTGCGCCCTGGCCTGCTCGACATCGGCGCGCGCGCTGAGGACGTCTTCTTCACGCGATGCGCGCTCGACCAGTTGGCGCCGCTCCGTCGCCGCATCCACGCGTGCTTTAGCAACTGCGCGCTCCCGCTCCGCCTTTTCTAATACCGAACGCGCAACATCGCCGCTGCGGAACAACACGTCGCGTCGCCGCCGCTCCGCCTCAGCTTCCTCGAGCACAGCTTTTGCTTCCACCAACGCCGCTTCCGCTTCGCGGCGCTCCTCCGCGCGCGAGCCGTTCATCACGCGCATCAACTGCGCCTCACGCTGCTTCAACTGAGCATCGGCATTCGCCACCCGGGCCGCATAGTCCGCATTCTCCAGCACTGCGATCACCTGGCCGCGCCGCACACGATCGCCTTCATCGACAGCAACTTCGCGAATCTTGCCGTTCATCTCCGAACTGATACGAATCTCTTCGGATAGCGGCTCGACTAACCCCGCGGCCGCGATCACATTCCGAGTCGCCGGCGCGGCAAGCGCCTGACTCTCCGCAACCGGCTCTTTCTTGTTCCAGCCGAGCAGCATGGCCGCCGAAGCCGTCAAGATGCAGACCACCATCCATGTCAACGTGCGGTTCATAGACTCACCAACTCCTCATGCGCAGATTCCGCAATTCTGCCGTCCGCGATATGCACAATGCGGTCAGCGTACTGCAGGATGCGATTATCGTGGGTCACGATCACCACCGCGCGCCCGCGCTCATGCGCCAGCGCGGTCAACATCTCCATCACCACGCGCCCGCTTTGCGAATCGAGCGCAGCCGTGGGCTCGTCCGCAAGGATGATGTCCGGCTCCCCTGCCAGCGCGCGAGCGATCGCAACGCGTTGCTTCTGCCCTCCGCTCAAGTCCGCTGGATACGAGCTCGCCTTGTCCTTCAACCCGACCTGCTCCAACAGATCCATGGCGCGGGCACGGCCTTTGCGTCCCGAGGTACCCTTCAATTTCAACGCGAGCTCAACGTTCTCCACAGCACGCAGCGCGGGAAACAGATTGAAGCCTTGAAAGATAAAGCCGATGTGCTGCAACCGCACCGCAGGAAGGTCGCGTTCGCGCATGGCCGTAATCTCTTTTCCCGCGATGCGCACACTCCCCGAACTCGCGCGGAGAATGCATCCCATGATGGA
>DASQDN010000708.1:0-4928 GCA_035634155.1 Bryobacteraceae bacterium
TGGGCTTCCAATCCTTCACGGTCACGCCGTTCGGAATGTAGGTAAAGGCCAGCCGCACGGGCGCTTTGGTCGCGAGCTTGTCCGCGGGGCTCGCCATTGCGGGCGTCATGGCGTCCAGCATCGGCAGCGCGATCGCCGCGCCCATTCCTCGCAAAAACGTTCTGCGCTCTAAGTGTTTCCGCGTGATGATCATGATTTGTTGTTCCGCTCCTGCCGAGCCATCTGAAAGGGTAAGCTGTTGACGATCTCAAGCACCAGGCTAGAGAACCGATAATCTTTGGACGCAATGTTGTTCGCGATCGCTTTCACTGTGCGGCGATCGTAACGCTCCAGCCCGCGGCCAAGGGCATAGGTGAGCATCTTGTCGGTAACGCATTCGGCGAACTTGCCAGAGTCGGCCTGGATCAGTGTCTTCAATTCGTTTGCGCCCTTGAAACTGCGCCCATCGGGCAGCGTTCCCGAGGCATCGATTTCAAACTTGCCATCCGTGGTTCGGAACTGGCCAATGGCGTTGAAGTTCTCGAAGCCGAAGCCGATCGGGTCCATCTTGGCGTGACATGATGAACATACCGGATTGGTGCGATGCTGCTCCATCTGCGACCGCAGCGATCCTGAGGCTCCGATCTTCTCTTCTTCGAGCGTCGGGACGTTTGGCGGAGGCGGCGGGATCGGCTCATTGAGGAAATTCTCCATGATCCACTTGCCGCGCAGGACCGGAGATGTCCGCGTCGCGTATGAGGACACGGTGAGCACGCTCGCCTGCGTCAGCACACCGCCGCGCGGCGTGCCGGCAAGATCGACGCGCCGGAACTCGGGTCCTTTCACGCCTGGGATGTTGTAGAGCTTGGCCAGCTTCTCATTGACGAAGGTGTATTTGCCGTCGATCATGTCGAGGAGGCTCAGGTCATTCGCGATCAGGTTGCCGAAGAAAAGTTCGGTCTCCGTCTGCATGGACATGCGCAGATAGTCGTCGAAGTCGGGGAACTTTTCGCGATCGGGCGCGACCGATTCCAGGCGCCGCAGTTCGAGCCATTGGCCCGCGAAGTTTTCTACCAGCGCCTTAGCTCGCGGGTCGGCCAGCATGCGCTTCACTTGCGCGGCCAACACTGCCGGCTTGCGAAGCGTGCCCTGGTCGGCGGCGCGGAGGAGTTCGTCGTCAGGGGTGCTCGACCAAAGGAAGTAAGACAGGCGTGAGGCCAACGCGTGCTGGCTGATCGGCGCGACCTCCGGCGTGACTGTTTCCTTGGCGCTGAGGGCTACCTTCTTCAGGGATGCGGGTTCGGTGCGCTCGATGCGGAAGAGGAAATCCGGAGATACCAAAATGGCTTGCAGTCCGGCGGCGACCGCGTCTTCAAACGACGCGCCCTGCTTTCGAGTGGTGGCGACCAGGTTCTGGTATGGCACGAGTTCGGCTGCGGCTACTGGGCGTCGGAATGCACGATGCGCAAAGTCGGCCAGGATCTTTCGCTCGCATCCAGAGACGTGCTTGCCCTCAATGTGACCGCAGGTAAACACCCGCTTGCGGCTTGTGACCGGGGGCGCGATCTGCTGGTCGAAGGGACCTAACGCTTCGACATAGTGCACCCAGACGCGATTGGCCGGCACCCGATTACGCTGGGCGCGGCGCGTGGCTTCTTCTTTCAGCTTCGCGATCTGCTCAGGGGTCGCGCCGTCGGGGATGCGCAGGTTACGCAATGGATCGCGGGCCGGCGGGGCAGGGAGCTTCGATGGGTTGGGACCTCCGTAGCTCGCCGGCAGACCCTCATAAAGTTTCAGAACCGATCCGGCGACCCAATGCTCACCGGCGGGGATGCGAAGTTTCGTCTCGGCTTGCGCGCCGAACAGGTCGATGCTTCCGCCGTCGAACTTGCCATCGATCTGGATGGTGGTGGCTAACTTGCCATCAAGCCAGAGTCCAATCTGCAAGGGTTCACTGCCGCCGGGTCGACGACCCTCCAACGCGACGCGGACCGTGTACATGCCATCCGCCGGGAAGCGCATGGTGGCGTGCAAAGCGCCAGGCATGGAGAGGCCCGTTTCGTCGTATTCTTTCTCGGGTGCAGGCAGAAGAGGAAACTCGCGTCCGGGCGGTTGCGCTCGGAGGGCTGTCGGCTTCACGTTTTCCTGGCCGTGGATGGCGAGGCGGACTGCCGTCTCCGCGGCCTTCAGATACTTCTCGAGCAGCACGGGCGAAAGCGACAGCACGTCGCCGATGTTATCGAACCCGTAGCCGGAGTCATCTTGTGGGAAGTCGTCAGCCGGCCGGAAGTCGACGGCGAGAAGGTCACGAATGGTGTTGTTGTATTCGGCGCGATTCAGTCTCCGAGCCGTTACGCGGCCGGGATCGGGCTTAGCTGCCAACTCAACCCGCGTTACTTCTTCCTTGATCCACTTGGCGATTCGCTCGACATCGGCTTGAGGCGGTCGCGGCATGCCTTTCGGCGGCATGGTGCCGTCCATCATGCGCGTGGCTACTTTCTCCCAAGCCTCGGTGTCGTGCGCTACCGAGTCGGCGGTCTTCATGGACATCAGGTCCAGATCGCCGGATTGGAGCTTGGCATTGTGGCACGCGTAGCAGTTCTTTGCTAGCACCGGCTTTACGGTTTTGTCGAACTGTTCAGAGGAGGGACTGGCTTTTGGCGCCGGGTCGGCCGCAAAGCCGAGCAGCGCCAGAGCGGCGGGAAGTACAACAAGGTACAAGTGTCTCTTTCGCAAACACATCTCCGTAGCGGACAGTACGCCAGCTTCCTAGTTAGATGCGCCACAAAGGCCCTGGGATACGAATACTATCGCGGGCCATCTGCCTCTACTTAAAGGATATCGCGGACGTCAATGGGGGCGCGCCAGAGTCTGAATCTCGCCGTCCGGCTTTTCAGGTCCGAGGATGACCCGGAGAGCTCGTTCGAGCACCTCGTCACGGCCGGAGCGGATGCCTTCGATGGTCGGCCGCGCATGGATGTCGGGCACAATTCCGACTTTCTGGGTGGGGCGCCTATCGGGGTAAAACACGCCGATACCGCTGATCATGGAACGAAGGCCGCCAGGAAGAGGAATTGGCGAGATGTTCCCGTCGGCGCCGGCAGTGGTGCTGCCGATCACCGTGGCTCGGGGCGACGCGCGGAAGGCCATGGTGGTGTATTCGGCGCTGCTTTGCGTTACCTCGTCTATCAGGATGGCTACTTTGCCGGCGTAGTGCGGCAGCCTGGGAGTGATTTCCAACGGCGAGCCCCAGTGGAATGCTCCTGGATTGGCGGGATCGCCAGAGGTGAAGACTACAAATGGGGTCGGCTTATCGACCAGGAACGAGCCGAGCGCGAAGACCATGAACTCAGATGGATAGTTGCGCAGGTCAATGACGAGGCCCTTGGTTCCGGCAGCTTGTGTGACGTACTTTTCGGCATCGGCCATCTTTACGGAGGATAGCTTTAGATACGCGACCTCGTCGGACAGTTTGCGGAAGGTTTCGCCGGGTTGATCGTTGAACGGATTGATTTTCAGTTCCGCGGCGGGGATACGCTTTGCTTTCACGTCGAGGGCTTCGACCCCGCGGCGGGCTCGAACGGCCACGTCGCCGCAGGGGCCGCGCGTCAGCATTCGCGCCATGTCACGCAGCCGGGTCGGTTCGTTTGAAGCGGCGTAATAAGGAGCCCAGCGAGCGACGAGCGTCTTTAGTGGCACGCCATCCAGCGACTCGATCACATCTCCCGGTTTGAGCGTCGTCGCGGCCGCGGCTTCAGCGTTGGAATAGCCCGTCACCACGGCTTGGCCGTCGATGAAACGCGTCGCGATCGGGGCCATGCACGCGCCTGCTGGGGGTCGGATGTTGATTGAACTCCAGAGATTGGCGTGGGTGTCCTGCACCTTAGCAATCAGCGCCATCAACTGCAACTGATAGGCGTCGTGATCCTGGGCAAGGCCGATGCGCGGGACGAACTCGCGCAGTACGTCATCCCAGTTCTCGTCCAGCACGTCGCGATACGGGAACCAGTATTCAATGATGTTCCACATGCGGTACAGCGCGAGGAGTTGGTAGCCGGTGTCCGGGGCCTTGATGTGGGCGTACGCCGGTTCGTGGTCGAATCTCGGATTGCCAACGTTGAGACTTTTGGCGACGAAGAACTGAGTCGGAGCGGACGGCCGGTTGCGGTGAATGGCTTGGAGTCTATCGCTGAGGCTTTGCCCGAGCAGCTTTGCGTCACGCAGCCAGTCGAGGCGCGGGCGCAAGTGGATTTTCGATTCATCGAGGGAGGCGCACTTTTCGCACGCGGGTGCCTCGCCTAATTTGGCGAGCCACTGGTCGATGACGTTCCGGCCCGCGTCTGCGTCGGCCGCTTGCAGGACTGTGGGGAGGACGCGAAACAGTTCGTAGTCCCAGTGCAGTTTCCCTGCGGTGACCGATGGATGGTGATACTTCAGAAATCCCCAAACCTTACCTAGTAATTGCAGGTTCGCCACCTGCGCTGGCGTAAACTCACGCGCTGAAACTTTGGAACCCTTATCGAATTCATGATCGGTGTCGATGACCGTGGCTGCACGGACGGCAGGGGGAGCTTCCCAGATGGGCTTGCCATCTACGAGCAACTGGAGATCGTCAGCCCAGCCTTTGCCGGAGCCGGCCACAAGAAAGCCGAAATACAACTGCCGCGCATCGGCATGCAAAGGGAGGACGATCGAGTACTCGGTCCAATCGGTTGTACCCTTCAACTGCTTTGCGGCCATGTTGTCGAACGCTAGTCCGGGAGTGTCACCGTCCTGGCGCATCCACAACCCCGCCATTTCGCTCACATCTTCCGTGCGGATGAAGCCTCGCAATTCAACTGTCTTGCCGGCAAAATTGACGGGCAAAACACGAGTGATGGTGGAGAAGTTCTGTGCGACCGGGAGGCCGGAGCGATCGATGCGAACGGCCCACTTGCCGCCGTGAACCA
>DASQDN010000709.1:0-9205 GCA_035634155.1 Bryobacteraceae bacterium
CCGTTAACCCGCGCGACCGGCGCCATTGTCAACTCCGCCACTGCCGCCAAATCGAACTGACCGTTGAGATGGCGCGCGTGGCGGCGCCTTTGGTTCCTTGCCCTACAGCGCGCCGTCCGCGTGGTACGAACTGCGCACCAGCGGTCCGGCCTCGACGTGGGCGAATCCCATCGCCAGACCCTCGCGCCGCAACTCGGAAAACTCCTCGACAGGAACGTAGCGCAGAATCGGCAGGTGCTTGGCCGAAGGACGAAGGTATTGACCAAGGGTCAAGATATCGACATTATGCGTGTGAAGATCGCGCATGACTGACAATACTTCCGCATTCGTTTCACCCAATCCAAGCATCAACCCGGATTTGGTGGGAATATTCGGACGCAGTCGCTTCGCGTAGGCGAGCATTTCGAGCGATCGCTCATAACGAGCGCCCAGCCGCACCATTCGATAAAGCCGGGGCACCGTCTCGATATTGTGGTTCAAAACGTCCGGAGCGGCGTCCATGACGATCTCCATCGCCGCTTCCGAGCCCTGAAAATCCGGTACCAGAACTTCGACTCGGCAACCGGGGATCCGCTCGCGGATCGCGCGAATGGTCATCGCGAACAACTCGGCCCCGCCGTCCTTGCGATCGTCGCGATTCACACTCGTAATCACGGCATAGCGCAAGCCCAGAACCGCGCACGCTTCGGCCACACGGCGCGGCTCATCGTAATCGGTTTCGAGCGGAGCGCCTTTCTGCACCGCGCAAAAGCCGCAGCGGCGAGTGCAAACGTTGCCTAGAATCATGAAGGTCGCCGTCTTCCGATTCCAGCACTCGCCCACATTCGGGCAAGCCGCGCTTTCGCAGACGGTGTGCAACTTCAAATCCGTGACAAGTTGTTTTAACTCGCGATAGTTGTCGCCCACCGGAGCGGGCGCACGCAGCCATTGGGGACGGGCAGTCTTCGGCGCGATGGTGACTAGCACTAGAACCTATTTTATCGCTTGCAGCCGTTGATCCAGGCTTTGCCGCAATTGCGTGTCTTCGATCGAGGGTAGATTCAGCTCCACGGTGCACGCTCCGCCGAGCCTCGCTGAGAAAGCGAGGCCGATGGCGGTGTAAACATCCGAGACGAAGCGTTGCGGGCAATCCTCGGCCAGCCGTCGCAAATCGGCAAACAAGGCGGCGGCGCGCTCAGCAATCGCAAGCGGCGCCTCAGTGGCCTCGACAATGGCCTCCTGAGCCGGATCGGAAGTGCGCATCAGCGCGGCGAACGCGCGAGCATCCCGATCGGCGGCATCCCGGAAGTAGCGCCGGTGCGTGACGAAAGGCGCCGGATCGGTCTTCATCAGCCGCGCCGTCAGCACCCCCAATGCCGCGGCAATCGCGCCCGCAAGCGCTGCCGCGCTGCCGCCGCCCGCGGCACGTGCAGGGTCCGAGATCTGGTCCAGCGTGTCGTCCAAGGTGTAAGGCAGCAATTCAGCCAGCCGGTTCTCCACGACGATGGCCGGCTGGAAGTTTTCGCACTTTAGATAATGATCGGCCGCCATCTCAAGCGCAGCCTTCGGAATGAAGCCGATGATCTCGCTTCCGGCCACCTCCACGCCGGCGGCTTGCGCCTGGCGACGAACCTCATCGAAGACTACATGCGGCGGCGTTACATGAAAGTCGGTGAGATTCATCGAAACCTGCGTCTGCTTGCGCGATGCCAGCGGCAGGCCGAGTGCTTTGACGTGAGCAAGACCGCCCGACGACGTGCGAATCGAGCGCGCGATGCGGTCGGCGACGGCAGCATCCTCCGTCGCCAGGTTGATGTTGTAGGCGATGAGAAACGGGCGCGCCCCGACCACTATGGCTCCCGCGGTCTCGTGCAGTTGAGGGCCGCCAATGTCGGGCCGGCGCGCGGGATCTTCGACAGCGGCTTGTCGGAGATGTTCGAACTGCCCGCGGCGAATTGTTTCGAGGCGCTTGCGCTCCGGACGCCGAGCGGCGGCCTCATACAGGTAAACAGGGATGTGCAACGTGCGCCAGATTTCTTCACCGACTTCGACTGCCAGGGAGACGCAGTCCTCCATGCTGACGCCCTCCACAGGGACGAATGGCAGCACATCGGTAGCGCCGACGCGCGGGTGAACACCGGTGTGCGTGTTCAGGTTGATCAGTTCAGCCGCCTTGGCCACCGCGCGAATCGCGGCCTCGCCAACCGCTTCTGGTGTGCCGGCAAATGTGATGACGGATCGATTGTGATCCGGATCCATCGTCTTGCCAAGGAGTCCGATACCGGGCCCCCGAGCAATGACCGACGCGATTGCGTCAACGATCTTTGGGTCTCGGCCTTCGGAAAAGTTGGGAACGCACTCTACGATTCGACGCCGCACGCCACTATGCCTTCCCGGTAGACAACGTGTCCCTTCTGCATGGTAAGCGCGACTAGATTGACGCCGAACTGGTACGGGATCTCACGATAGTCGGATATTCCCAACATAATCAGGTCGGCCTCCTTGCCATACTCCAGCGATCCGGCCCGTTCCGAGCGGGCAAGCGCATGGGCGCCGTTGATGGTGGCCGCCGTGATTGCCTCTTCCGGGCTCAAGCCCATATGAGTACACGCGATCGCGATCACAGTCATCATGTTATAGGTTGACGACACCGGCGGGTGAAAACCGGACGCAAGCGCGATCGCGGCGCCTTCATCGATCAGCATGCGAGCGGGAGCGAATCGCGATGCGTACCCTTGATACACCGGCCCCGGCATAACCACTCCCACAGTTCGCGATTGCGCCAGAACGGTAGCGTCAGACGTGTCCGAGTGGTTCAATCCCGCGATGCTGACGCCGCCCATTTCCACGGCCATCCGAACCGCTCCCGTGCGCGCCGTAAGATCGGTCTGCAATTTGGTTGCGAACCCTAGCCTGCGAGCCGCGTTCAGCAACCCGTGCGCTTGCTCGACCGTCAGCGCCCCGGCGTCGCACACCCCATCGACAAACTTGGCGAGGTTTCGGGTCCGAACCTTGGGGATAAGATAAGCGTTTATCCAGGCCAGAAACTGCTCCACGGTGCCGGGGAACTCCGGAGGCGGAACGTGAGGCGCCAGGAAAGTCGGCGTGAGGTTCAGACCGCTCTCCGCCAGGTGCGAGAGCACCCGCAGCATCTTCATCTCACCTGCCTCATCCAGGCCGTAGCCGGTTTTGGCCTCCACGGTGGTGCTGCCATGCCGCATGAACCCAAACAACAGTTTTCGGGCATGATGTTCCAGCGAAGGCGCGGAGGTGCGGCGAATGTGATCGGCGCTGAATTGCGTCAGATTACGGCCGGATTCCATTAGGTGCCCGCTATGGCGCATGTCAGCCACGCGCGGCGGCGCCGCAATCAGATGCGTGTGGCTATCCACGAATCCTGGCATGACGACGCGCCCAGTGGCGTTGATCTCCTCGGCGGTTCGAGCTCGGGCGAGATTCTCGATTCGTCGCGTCGGTCCGACATTGGTAATGATGCCGTTCGTAATGAGCAGTGCGCCGTCTTCGATGAGACCCAAGTGTCGCATCGAATCTCCACGCCGGGGACCCGTAGGCCCGTGCAATGTCAGCAACTGCCGTGCGCCCCGAATCAGGACGGTACGCTCCATGCGTGCTCCACCAACCATTCGCCGGCATCATTCCGGCTCTGTTATGCCGATTATAGGCGCAGCGATAAGTGTTTAGAACAACATTGTCGACACTACCAGACTTTTTTTTTGCGTCAACTACGGTCGGTGCGCAATTTGCCGTAAAAATTCCATTCGTAACGCACGCAAAGCAGTTCAAGCATAGTACTGCAGTGCCACACGTACCATCTTCCGGGAAAAACATGTGATGCTCCATGCGATAAATCGCGGTCCGGGCCGTGATCTCCACCGGTATTGTTTACGTTTAAGGGAGCTGATTTGGCGTCGTAAGCTGGAATTTTGGAACTTACAATCCCGGACAGTGGAATTTGTGCAGAAGAAGGAATAACGGAAAGCTTTGACGTGGAGCCGGATGGGACGTAAAGCGAGCTAAGCTTTCTTGGAGCGCACTCGATTTTTCTTTGCGGGTTCGACCGCCTCGGATGCCGTCGCCTCCGCGGGTTCAGCCGCGACAACCGCGCCCGCCACCGCTTGCGACTCCGCCTCCGCGGCCGGAGCTCCGCCGGAATTGGCGAGCACCGCATTGAACAACTCCATCTTCTTTAAGTCTTTCTTAGAAGGTGGAATCTGCTCCTTGAGGTAGGTGTGGTCGTGGTAACACGAGCGGCACCGCACCTTGGCGGCTTCACCTTCCACAATCGACACGATTGCGTGATTGGTCAAGCGGCGGCACTTTATGCAGTAATCGTCGATGATGTCACCCAGCCGGAGTTCGTCCATAGGAGGCCTTAGCGTTTCTGAAGTATATCAAACGGTTGGAAATGCGAGAATGGTGACGTCCAGGATGAATCCGCGCCGAGTCCTCGCGATTGTGATCGTTGTGCTTGCCGTCCTTGCCGCTGGAGGACTCGCCGCCTGGCAATACCGCGCCGCCGCCGTGAAACCTGCGGCGGCGCCTCCTGCTGCGCAAGTACCGGCAGATATCAGTGTCCCGGCCGTGCTGCGAGCGGCCAACACTACCTTAGTGGCAGTACCCATCGACGGTAAAGTTGTATCCTTCGAAGTGGAGCCAGGAGCTGAAGTGTATACCGGGCAGCTGCTTGCGCGGATACGCAATGAAGGCCTTGAAAGCACTCGTGAAGCGGCCGAGGCCGATCTGGAAAATGCCGAAACTCGCGTCCGAAACCTGGAATCGACCCTGACCGCGGCCAGACTGGAGGCGTCTCGCGCATCGGCCGATGCGGCACGCCTGCGCAACGATCTGGAACGCGCAACCAAGCAATACCAGCGTCAGAAGATGATGATTGAGCAGGGCGCCACGCCTCGCAAGGTATTCGAGAAAGCCGAGGCAGATTTCAAGGCCGCTGATTCCGAATCCAAGAGCATGGATGCCGTGGCTCAAGCGGCCGAGGAGCGAATCACGACGTTGTCTCGCGATCTGGACGCCGCAAGGAAGCTGCTCGAAAGCAAGGCCCAGGACTTGGAAGAGGCAAAGGAGCGAGTCGGTGCGGGAGACGTCGTGTCACCGGTCGACGGCATCGTTGTGGCGCGACGTGGCCAAGCTGGGGACCAGGTGAGTCCCACGACGGTTGATCTGTTTGAGATCGCAACCAACTTGAGCGCGCTTCATGCCGTGGCGGAGGTTGCGCCGGCGTTTGCCGCAAAGGTTACGCCCGGAGTCGATGTCAAGCTGGTGATCGCCGAGCTGGGCGGCGAGACGCTGACAGGGAAGGTCTCCAAAGTAGAAGGCGGAGCCATTACGGCGGAGTTCGCCAATCCCAATCCTGCCGTAAAGCCCGGGCTGACCGCGCAGATGCGGATCAAGCTACCATAGATAAAGATCCCCGAAATAATGCAATTCCTCGAAAGCAGTCTCCTGGAACTCATCACGCAGACCTCCACCAATCTGCCTCCTGACGTGCGTGCCGCCATGGCCGCCGCGATGAAAAAAGAAGAGCCCGGCACGCAGGCTTCCCAAGCGATGAGTATCATCGCCACCAATGTGGATATGGCCGAAGGCGACGAAGGTCCTATCTGCCAGGACACCGGGATGCCGACTTTCTTTGTCCACACTCCCGTCGGTGTGAATCAGATCGAGATTGCTAAAGCGATCCGTTCGGCAACGGCAGAGGCGACGCGGCGCGGTAAGCTTCGTCCCAACTCGGTGGACTCGCTCACCGGCGAGAACTCGGGAAACAATCTGGGTGTTGAAACTCCCGTGATTCACTTCGAACAGTGGGAGAAGGATGAAATCGAAGTGAAGCTGCTGCTCAAGGGCGGCGGCTGTGAGAACAAGAACGCTCAGTATTCACTGCCGTGCACACTGGAGCACTTGGGCCGTGCAGATCGAACGCTCGAAGGTGTTCGCAAGTGCTTGTTGCATGCGGTCTGGCAGGCGCAGGGGCAGGGATGTGCGCCCGGGGCGATCGGCGTTTGCATTGGCAGCGATCGCGCGCATGGCTATGTGCTGGCGAAAAGTGAGCTTTTCCGCCATCTGGACGACACCAATCCTGTGCCGGAGCTGGCCAAACTGGAAGCCGAGATCATGGAGCAGGCCAATACCCTGGGCGTGGGTCCGATGGGTTTCGGAGGACGCGTGTCGCTGATCGGGTGCAAGATCACGGCTGCAAACCGGCTGCCGGCCAGCTTCTTCGTTTCGGTTGCTTATGATTGCTGGGCGTTCCGACGACTGGGAGTGACGATCGATGCGGGGTCGGGTGCGATCACGGGTTGGTTGTACCGCGATCCGGAGCGCGTCGTGGAAAAGATGGCGGTCGGAGAAGGCTTCCCGCTCACCGGACGCGAGGTTGTGCTGACGGCGCCCTTGACCGAAGCTCAGATGCGGTCGCTAAAGGTGGGAGACATTGTGCTCATCGACGGCGAGATGTACACGGGTCGCGACGCTGTCCATGCGCATCTGATGAAGAATCCGCCGCCCGTGGATTTGAACGGCGCTGTGCTTTATCATTGCGGTCCCGTGATGTTGAAGCAAGGCGATCGATGGACGGTGAAAGCAGCCGGTCCGACCACCAGCATTCGAGAAGAGCCATATCAGGCGGACGTCATCAAGCGATACGGCGTGCGCGCGGTCGTCGGCAAGGGCGGCATGGGTCCAAAGACGCTCGCGGCGTTGAAGGAAGCCGGCGCGGTTTACCTGAATGGCATCGGCGGCGCCGCGCAGTTCTACGCGAGAACGGTGGAAGACGTTTTAGGCGTGCACTTATTGGAGTTCGGCATCCCTGAGGCGATGTGGCATTTGAAGGTGAAGGGCTTCGCCGCTATCGTCACCATGGACTCGCACGGAAATAGTCTTCATGCGGGGGTGGAGCAGGAGAGCGGGGTTGCCCTGGAAGCGCTACAAAGTGTGTAGGTTCTTGCTAGCGGTGACCGGAATCGGTCTGCTACACTAACCTGTGTTGGCCAGGTAGCTCAGGGGTAGAGCGCGGCCCTGAAAAGGCCGGCGTCGGCGGTTCAAATCCGTCCCTGGCCACCAACTCTATCCCTTTCCAATCTTTGAAAGCATTAGGATTTCCAGCGGTCCCGCGCACTGGGTCAAATCTGTGCCTTCATTGGCTCTACAGCCGTCAAAATAAGACAACCATTCAGTATGCCAATGGGCCAAAGCGCCCGCCAGTGATAAACTCAACCGGTGGCGTCCACGGCAGTGCAATTCTATCCAAGGCCGGCAATCTTCGGAGGTTCTTTGAAACAGTTTTGTACCATCTTGCTCGCGTGCGCATCCTTGGACGCATCGGTGAGCACGTTCACTTCTAATTGATGGATACTGCGGTGATTTGGAGGACTCCGGAGGAGCGTCGGCTTCACTCTCAGGGGCTTGCACCGGGTTTTACCGGCCTATGCGGTACCCATACGATATCGTAGCTACGGCCGCACCTGGTAGTATCGCCGTTTCGATCCAGTTCGGCGAGGCACAATTCGGAGCTGGTCGCGGAGATGCATTCGAGCAGGCCTCGTTCTCGGACGCGCTTATCGTACGCTCTCATGTCGACGAGCAGGTGTATCTAACCTATCCGCTCGTTTCATAATGAGCTATTTGAATGTTCACGATTCTGTTTCGATTCCCAACGGTCAATTCGTCGCTTCGTCAATCCTGCTGGATGCAGTTACAGGCAATCTGCCGTTTCAGACTACTTTCCTTCTTGGCGTTGGGGGACTGAAACAGTGCAATCCCTCGTGAATTCTAACAGCGTTGTACCATTCTATGGATCGGTTCAGTTGAGGGCTTTCGATGCGTTTGGCGGTCGCCGAATTAGCGCAGAACTGATGGACGTGACGGCCACGAACCGGTTGGGAGAAGAGGTTCCTATATCCTGCTCCTGGGCGAGCGTTCCCGAGCCTTCTAAAGCGTAGTGGCCGTGCTGCTCACGGTGGCCAGAATGCGAACGATTCACCCCGAGTGTAAGGAAGGGCCTCGTTTCGGTTCGGAGGCGTTTGGTGACGTTGCGGGTCAGCGGCAAGCCGTCTAACACTGTTGCGCCAGTTGTATTAAGTTGCCGCAGGTATCTTGCAACACAGCCGTAGTCACCGGGCCCAGCTCCACCGGCGGCTGCGTGAACACCACACCCAGGGTGCGAAGACGTTCGTATTCGGCCTTCACGTCGTCCACGCCAAAAGACGTGAACGGGATGCCGTCGTGCAACAGTGCGGCTTTGAATGGGCCTACAGCGGGATGACTATCCGGCTCCAACAGGAGTTCCGTACCGTCGGGGTCACTCGGTCCCACCACGGTAAGCCACTTTGCATCGCCTATTGGGATCTCCGTTTTCTTAACGAAGCCCAACTTGTTCGTATAGAAGTCAAGCGCCTTGTCTTGATCATCCACAAAGATGCTAGTCACGACGATCTTCATTAGTTGCTCCCTTTTTTGCTTGCTTTAGCCACCGCTCGGCGATGGCCCTGATCGGTTCGGTATGCACGTAGTGAAACTTGAACTTGCCTTTTCGAATCGTACTGACGAGTCCAGCCGATTCCAACACGTCCAGGTGCTGCGAGATGGCCTGCCGCGTGAGACCGATTTGATGCTTCATCGCCAAACGTGCGCATAACTCGAAAAGCGTTTGGCCGTCCCGGTCTACAAGCTCGTCCAGAATTGCTCGGCGGGCCGGGACAGCGATCGCCTCGAACACATCGCTCACCCAGTTCATCATAGGCAAGCGGAGACTTGCCTGTCAAGTAGTCTTTAGGGGGATTTCGTGCAAGGAGACCCGCTCCGCCCGACTGGTAACCCGAATCAGCACGTCCCACGCAACGGCAGGATCGTGCAAAGAGGGTAAACGTTCACCTAAATTTCGTAGCCCGGGCACGATCCCTCACGCAAAAGGTTCAGAATCATGCGCGTACAAGGGAAATAACTGGTTCAAAGCACGTGTTCCGGTGATACAATCGACTCAAGTTCAATGGGACCGAGCTATACCTATCGACTTCGCCCCATGTTGGCGCTCGGCTTCGCCGCCGCGCTTACGTTAACGCTGACCCTTCGGTTCCTTGCTGCACCGGCAAACGCCGCCGCCCCCGACCCGGACTTCGAAAAGATCGTCAAGCCGTTTCTCACTAAGAACTGCATCAGTTGCCACAACGCCGACAACAGCACAGCGGGCATC
>DASQDN010000710.1:0-1573 GCA_035634155.1 Bryobacteraceae bacterium
GGTGATCCGAGTTTCGGCATCGTAAGCGATGCCGCGCACAGTCAACACGCCCTTATATCTGCCGTTCATCTCCGGCGTTTCGATGCGCACCTCCGGATCGCTTGAAGGATTGAAAGGCGGATCGATCAACACCGCGGGCGCACGATTCAGATTCGGAAAACCGTCATACAGCCCGTAGCGAATCTGGTACGTATCTCGCCCCGCCGAAAGCCCAACCACAGGAGTATTCGTCGAACAACCAAAGATCGGCGTGCTTACCAGGTTGTTGTTGCCTTCCCCGTACTGGAAACGGATGCGGCCGTCATCGTAAAGCACGGCCGAGAAGTTGATCGGTTCGCCCGTATACGGGGTCTCACCCGCCCAGCGCACCGTTACTGAATTGGCAGCGGTGCTGAAGTATACGTTCTCCGCCTGCTGCGCCTGACCGCCATAGAAGATCTCCGTCCACATCGGAGCGATTGCGGGCACCGACCCAGCCGAATCCCAGTCATTGCAGAAGGTCGGGTTCGGACCGCCAAACGTGATCATGCCGTTTCCGGATACCCACATCACACGATAGGTTCGGTCAAAGAATCGGAAATTGAACGGCAAGGTCACGCGAGCATTCTGCAGAAAGTCACGCCCGCCGGCCGGCGCTTGGAACAACGCGCGCTCTGTGCCTGACACGACGGCTGGGCCTTGAGGCTGCCCGGTGAACGTGTACTCCGGCTGAACCGGCGCGTTCACCATGATCAACTCGGGTTTGCCGCCGCCCGTGTCCTGGTCGACATAGAACACCGACACAACATCCGACGGAATTGTATCCAGCGCTTCGTCGCGATGCCGCACAACGGCGTCATTCGCGGTCCAGATGGAGCCCTCATAGGCCGCGCCCCTGCGCCGCAATGTGACGTTCTCCAAATCGCCGTGGCTCGTGGTGAGTTGTACCAGCGCCGTGGGACTCGTGTTATTGCGGTCATACAGCACGATGCGAACCAGTTCGTTCGGAACATAGCTCTGACTATGGAAGCGAATCACGGCACGGTCAGACCCGGACTCATTCGACGCCACTACATAGCTGGAATCCCCATTGCTCGACATCGCGAGCACACCCAGCCCGCGTTTGGCGAAGGCGCTCCACAACTCCTGCTCGCCAGCGCCCTTGAAGTTAGCGCGATTGGCCAGGAGGATCGCGTCTCGCGCTTCGATCATGCTCGCGCGCGGAGGCTGCAGCTTCAGGCCTTCAATGACATTCAGCATCATGCGCTTGCGGCCTTCCTTCTCGCCATACAGGTTCATGAAGTTCGCCCGCGCTTCCCACAGCGCCTCCACCCAGATCTCGCCGTCCAGGTGCTCTTCCAGACCGATATCGGCCACCCGCCCGTAATCGGCGAACGTGAGCGAGTTGATGTTCATGTCAGTCGAATACGGGCGCGTGCGGCTGCCCGAACCCATCTGCTGAAATGCATACTCGCCTAATACGTACGAGAGAGCCGGATTCAACCCTTCCGGGTGGAGCATCTCGAGCGCCACATAGTCGCTCCACGCCTCTCCCATGGCTCGCCCCTGATATGTGTCGTAAACGTCGCGCCCT
>DASQDN010000711.1:0-4085 GCA_035634155.1 Bryobacteraceae bacterium
ACAACATCCTTGCCGATGTTTGCTGACCATAATTCACTGCTTAAACGAACACGAACATAAGGTAACCGATACCACCTTCAAAGGTGGTGGGTTTGGCCTGCGATTGCCAGCACGTCATCGGCTACATTCGCTCGTCCGCGATCACGGTCTGGGCCCGGGCGCTGGTTCCGTTCTCGCTCCTGCTGATCTAGCTGCTGCCTAGCCATCCACAAGACGGAAGTAACTCTCGTGACATGTACCCTTTTCCGCGCTGAACTTCTGGAGAGTCGCCTGCCAAAAGGCGGGATCGAGAAGTACGACAAGTTCATGCGCCGCACCAATGTAATGCCTATTTCGATGGACTCCAAGGTACCGGCACTAGCCAGTACCGTACGCGATCGCTACATCGACACTGATTTTGAGTTGCTCACGCCAGATGCAGTGCACTTGGCGACGTACATGCAGAATGCCGATGAGTTCCAGACATTTGACGGGAGCGACCCTAAAAATAAGCCTGGGAATCCGAAAAAGAAGCGTTGTGGGCTGCTACTGCTGAACGGGGATACCGTCAATGGGAAGAAATTTGCAATCGTGAAGCCGAGCGCGAAGCAGGTGGATCTTCTTAAAAACGCGGCGGCTATACCTGTAGGTCTGGCCGTAAAATAAGATGATGAAGCCAGAACCCGCACCCTCAGTCCCCGGCAGCACGGAAGCCGAACGCATGAGCAACGCACTGCGCCAAGTGCTCACGGTGCCGAAAGAAGCTATCCTGAAGGTTGAAGCGAAGCTGAAGGAAGCGAACGAAAAAGGGCAAGAAACGGGCGTCCTGAAAGCCATGTCATGTTAGCTGTCGTGATATGCGTGGCTATCCCAATCGTACTTATCGGAATCTGCCTCTTTGTTAAATCAGAGTACGGCGATGAGATATTCGGCTTGGAGTGGCCGCCCCACGAGTTGAATAGAAGTGACGACTATCGCCTGATAAAACTGCACCTCGCATCCTCATCCCGCTCCGATGAATCAAGTGGTTCGCCGCACCGCTAGTAGCCCCAGTGTTCAGTTGGCAAGTATATCGATGCCCAATTTAGAGACCACCCGATTTTCCATCGGTGATCGGGACCCGCACTTTCGCCATTAACGCAATTTCCAAAATTATATCTATCCACTTCCTCAACAACTTACCCCCCGACCCCAGGCGAAACCCGCGCCCTCGAATGCTACCGTCAAGTCAGGAGCGCATTACGCCATGCAAGGCGTCGAAGAACAAGCACCGCAGTTCGGGCATTTCATGCCGTGGACCCCACGCACTCGCGCGGAATTCACAGCCCTGACTAAGCTCGGAAACCAACAATTCAACGCTAAATCCTTCGACACCCTCAAAGCCGTAATCTTCAAAGCTTTCGCTAAATTGCCCGAAGCCCGCAAAGCCTTTTGCGACGCTCTCATCGAATTCGGTCGCCTGGCAGCCATCCCTGGACTCCATGCTGCGTCACCCTGACCACAGCCAAACAACCACCACCGCCGCGCTCATCGCAGCGACCGAGGCCAGTTTGAGCCTCCGCAACGCCGATGCGCCAAACCAAGCCACACCCGTGGCACAAAGACACAAGCAAGGAACACCAGAAATGACACGAAAACAAGCCGCGCACCGCAACGGGCCCCTCTCCCGAGGCCCCGTCACAGAAGCCGGCAAAGCCCTATCCTCCCGCAACGCTGTCAAGCACGGACTCTCCGGCTCCAAAATGTTCGTCCTCCAAAACGAACACCCCCAAGCCTGGGCCGAACTCCTCGCCGACTGCGTCGCCACCTGGAAGCCCGTAACCTCCATGGAGCACCGAGCCGTCGAAGACATCGCCGGAGCCAAATGGCGGCTCCGCCGCCTTCGCTTCATCGAAACCGGTCTTTTCGATCTCGAAATGGACCAGCAGGCCGATGACTTCGCCGCCGGCTATGACGATGCCGACGAATCCATCCGCCAAGCCCTCGCCTTCAAGTCCTTGGCCGATAACTCGCGCTCTCTCGCGCTCCTCAGCCGCTATGAAACCCGCTTGGAACGCGCCTATCAGCGAGCCGTCCAAGCCCTCAAAGAACTGCGCGCGCAGACCGCCGCCAGCGGCGAAAAAATAGAAATGCCAAACGAACCGGTCGAGGCTCCAACTCAGCCGTCGACCCCCGCCAACGTTATCGTTTTACGTCTCGAAAAAACACCAAACGAACCGGTCGCAACCGAGCCTACCCACGACGCGGCTAAATCGGTTAACCTAGACGAGAACTGGTGAAAGGACCACGTCAAGCTCCAGTGCCCAACCCATTCCCAAAACGCTTAGTTGCCGCCCCGCTCCAGGCGCCTGTGTTCTGCATCGCCTTCGCCGCCGCGGCCGCAACCCTCGCCAGCGCAGCCGAGCCGGACTTCGCCCGCGACGTCGAACCCGTCTTCGTTAAGTCCTGCTATAGCTGCCACGGCCCCAAAGCTCAGTTGGGAGGACTGCGTCTCGACGCCAAAACCACCGCCCTTGGCGGAGGTCAATCCGGACCCGCCATCGTCCCCGGCAAAGCCGCCGACAGCCTGCTCATCCAGCGCGTCCTCGGCCACGGCGATCAGGCCCGCATGCCCATGGGCGCAAAGCCGCTCGACACCACCACCATCGCGATCCTCAAAGCCTGGATCGACGCCGGCGCAACCTGGCCCGAATCGAGCGCGAACGCAGCCCCCGCGGAAGTCAAGAAGCACTGGGCCTTCATCCCGCCGCACCGTCCAGCCGAGCCCGTCGTCAAAATCGCCAACTGGGCCCGCAACCCCATCGACAAGTTCATCCTCGCCAAGCTCGAAGCCGAAAAGCTCGCGCCTTCCTCGCCCGCCGCCAAAGCCACGCTCCTCCGCCGGGCCAGCCTCGACCTCATCGGCCTCCCGCCTACCGTCGAAGAGCTCCATGCGTTCCTCAACGACAAGAGCCCGAACGCCTACGAGAAGCAGATCGATCGCCTCCTCGCCTCACCCCATTACGGCGAGCGCTGGGGTCGCATCTGGCTCGACGGCGCCCGCTACGCCGATTCCGACGGCTTCGAGAAGGACAAGCCCCGTAGCGTCTGGTTCTATCGCGACTGGGTCATCAACGCCCTCAACCGCGACCTTCCCTACGACCGCTTCATCATCGAGCAACTCGCGGGCGACCTCCTCCCCAACGCCACTCAGGATCAGATCGTCGCCACCGGCTTCCTGCGCAATTCCATGATCAATGAGGAAGGCGGCGTCGACCCCGAACAGTTCCGCATGGAAGCTATGTTTGACCGCATGGACGCCATCGGAAAATCCATGCTCGGCGTCACTATCCAGTGCGCGCAGTGCCACAACCACAAGTACGATCCGCTCAAGCAGGAAGAGTACTACCGCATCTTCGCGTTCTTGAACGACTCGCATGAAGCCCAAATCGCGGTCTACACACCCCAGCAGCAGATAAAGCGGGCGGAGATCTTCCGCCGCACGCGCGAACTCGAAGCCGATCTCCAACACCGCAACCCGGACTGGCAGCAGCGCATGGCTGCATGGGAAGCCCAGGCAATGCAGAATCAGCCCAAGTGGACCGCCATCGTGCCGTCTATCGACGACATCTCCACCGGCGGCCAGCGCTTCGCTGCCATGAAGGACGCGTCCATGCTCGCCGCCGGATATGCGCCCACCAAGTTCACCCCCGAAGCTACTCTGAAAGCGGGACCCGAGCCCGTCACTGCCATCCGGCTCGAACTTCTCACCGATCCGAATCTGCCGCTCGGTGGACCCGGCCGTTCGCCCAAAGGCTCCCTGGCGCTAACGGAATTCGAGGTCGTAGCCGCACCCTCGGACGATCCGGAAAAGATAGTAAAGGTCAAACTCGCCAAGGCCACCGCCGACGTCAATCCGCCGGAAGCGCTCCTGGAGCCCATCTTTCAGGACAAGAGCGGTCGCCGCCGCGTCACAGGCCCGATCGAATACGCCATCGACAACAACCCCGACACCGCCTGGAACATCGACGTCGGCCCCGGTCTCCGCAATCAACCGCGCAAAGCGGTCTTCACCTTCGAGCAGCCCGTCTCCTTCCCTGCCGGCACAACGCTCATCGTCAAGCTCA
>DASQDN010000712.1:0-13382 GCA_035634155.1 Bryobacteraceae bacterium
GACGGCGGATTGGAGCCGAGCAGGTCGCCCGCTCCCCACTCACCATTGATGCGCACGGGTCCGCTGAAGTTCGGGTTGTAGCTCGCCATGCATCCGCCGGCGTTTGGCAAAGTACAAGCGGCTCCGATGGCGCCGAGCGGCGTGCCGCTCGCGAATTTGGTAATCCCGGAAATCTTCCAATCGTTCACCAGCGCGCCTGTGATGCCGCCCGGGCGGAAGGCCCTGCCTTTGCCCCACGGGAGGTCGTAGGTAAACAGCGCGTTCAGGATGTGCGGTTGGTCAACATTGGAGATGGTCTTCGCGTCGGACCATTCGTACGCGGACCGGCCGCCGCTCACGTTGTTGATCGATTTGCTGAAAGTGTAGTTAAACATGAACGTGACACCATGCGCCAGGCGCTGGTTCACAATCATCTGGAAAGCGTTGTAATTGGATTGGCCGTCATTGCCGAACGGATCGCTGACGCTCGGATATTGTGGGAAGGGCCGCAGCATCTGGCCAAGGTTGCCGCTGAAGTTGGCATACGGTAAACGGATCTCCGGGAACCTCGCTTGCGCTTGGGTGATAACTTGCGGCGTCACGTTGGATTGCAACAGCGTACCCAACGCCAGATACTTTGGATGAATCTGGTTTGACCATATGCCACGACCGGCGCCTGCCAGACTCTTGCCGTTGCTGCCGACGTAAGCCAGCGTCAGCGCTGTCGATGGCGTGATCGCCCGCTGGATGGAGAAGTTCCAGTTCTGATAGCGTGGCGGCTTGCTGTCAGGCTCGCCGTACGTCACGCCGTTGCCGCTGCCCAGGCCGGTGGCGAAGCCCGTTCCATAAGCGGCGTTGTACACCGGGCCCTTCGCATACGCGGGAATTCCGTTCTCCCAGAAGAAAGACGGAGTAAACGTATCGGGAGCACTCAATGGAGCGCTTGCATTGATCCCGAGCAGTCCGGTCCCACCGCGCGCTCCTTCACGACCACCCACTGCGCCGCGACGTGTGTACATCACGCCCCAAGCTGCGCGAATGACGGTGTTGCTGGTAACGCTCCAAGCCGCGCCCAGCCGAGGTCCCACGGCGCCATAGTACTTGTTCACCACACCGCTGCAGTTGCAGCTCAGATCGCCTGGAGCGTAGTTGCCGCCGAACCGCAAGGCGCCGGGAAAGCCGCCGATAGCGGGATTCGGAGCGTTGGGATCCAAGTACGAGAAGCGATCCGCCACCTCCTCGTACGGATCGAAAAGGTCATATCGTAAGCCCAGGTTGAACGTGAGATTTGGCAGCACCTTGAAGTCATCTTGAACCCACATGGAATTCGAGCGGAAGCGCACTCCAAGACGAACCACAGCGTTATCGAGCACAGTCGCGGAGTTGACAGCTCCCAGCAGGTAACTGGCATACGCATGGCCGCTGGCCGCGTTCAAGGCTCCGTTGGCATTGAAGCCCGCGGTGTTGACATTGCTGAAGGCGGAATTGAACAACGTGCCGGTATCCTCGGTCGCCACGTTGTCCTGCAAACGTTGATGCTGGAATCCGAATTTGAGCGAGTGCTTGCCCTTCAGCCAATTGAAGCTATCCTGCAGCGTGAAGCTGTTGTTCACATCTTCAAAGTCGCGAGCATCGGTGCCTCGCCAGTTGGCGGGAGCGTTCGGGCCCGCAAACGACGCCTCAGGGAACGAGTTGCTGGCTTCACCCGCGGGAAGGCCGCGGATGCCCGCTTTGGTGGCCCACTGACCTTCGCTGGTCACATTGGTGATGGGCACAAACAGCCGATTGAAACCGAAACTAAAGACGTTAACCGTCGTCGAGGTGGCTGACCAGGTGTGCTTGATTTGCGCTACCGTCGGCCTCTCCACCACTTCGCGAGTATTCGTATACGGCAGCGGGATCGGCACTGTCACTTCACGATACGGGCCGCTTTGGCCACGCTTGCCTTTCGTGAACAGGAACGATAACCGCTGAACGGGAGTCATGTTGTAGTCGGTCTTGAAGGTGAAGTTGTCGTTGTTGTAACCGACGGGCAATTGTCCAAGGTAGTTGTTCGCCACTCCTCCGCGTGTCGGATCCGGAAGGGGCTGCTGCAGGAACTTTGAAATTGAGGAGAGCCGGTTCGCCGGGATGATGTTACCCGGGAACGGATCGCGCGTGAAGCCTCCACCCGGCAGAGCTTGCGTGGTGAGGGGGTCAAAAATCTGGACCGGCAGCAATTCGCTAAAGTCCCCCTGCCGCATTCTCACCGTAGGAACAGTCAGAAATGACGGCGACGTTTGGACGCGATACCGCCACCCGTCATACACGCCGAAGAAGAACAGCTTGTTACGTACGATAGGTCCTCCGAACGTGCCGCCGAACTCATTCTGGTTCTGCTTCGGCCGCCGAGCCGCGAAGAACGAGCGAGCATCCAACACCGTATTCCGGAAGTATTCAAAAAGCGTTCCGTGGAACTCATTGGTACCCGATTTGATGACGTAGTTCTCCGATCCTTGTCCGTTGAACTCGACCCCTGTTCCGCTGGTCTCCACTTGGAACTGTTCCACCGCATCGACCGAGACGCCTAGATTCACCGCGCGCCCTTCACCCTGCTGGATAGGATCCGTGATCGGTACACCCTCGATATACACGTCTTTAGAGAAGCCTTGTGACCCGTTGACGGTTCCCCACCGATTGCCCTCCTGAACGCCCGGCATCAAGTAGATGAAGGCGCCAGCGTTGCGTGGTCCGGCCCCGATACCTGACACGCCCATGGACAGCGGCAGCGCCGTATACATCTCGTTGCGCATCGTCTGCCCCATGCGCGCATCCTCGGTATTCAGCGGCGTCGCCGCGGCCGTAACCGTCACCGCCTCCGTGGATGTGCCGACTTGCAACGTGAGATTTAGTCCCACGGTAGAAAGAGCGTCGACGGTGACGTTCTCCTGACGAACGGGCTGAAAGCCGGGGGCGCTCACATCGATCGTATAGGTTCCCGGAGGCAGCGCTGCAATCACGTAAACACCGGCAGCGGAGGTTTCGCGTGTTACTTTCAGGCCGGTGGCCACATTAGTCGCGCTAACCACCGCGCCGGGCACGATGGCGGCCGATGGGTCCGTGACAGTTCCCTGAATGCTACCGGTGCCGCCGATTTGCGCGAACGCCAAAGGTGGCAGCAGGGAAAGAACGGCGAACAACAGGGCTGAGATATGCATAACAGACTCCCTTAGAAGCGATCCGAACACACGGACTTGATCTGCGGAATCTTACGTACCAGATGTGTTGTATGTCAACAGCATTGCGACGGGACTCCAATGTATTGCAGTGCGATACGACAGTACCAGGGTTCGCACTATCTATTCGCTGTATACGTATCGCAAAGCGAGACGAGCGACGGATCCTTTCCCAGATTCCGAGGATGTGTCAATATCGATCCCATGCTCCGTTGTGTCCTGCTCCTGTGCCTCCTCGTCCAATGCCTCGCTGCTGCGGAACGTCCAAAACAGATTCCTTTGTGGCCTGGCGGCGCTCCCGGGTCCGAAGGTAAGACGGGCGACGAAGTATCAACACCCCGGAAGGAACCGAACATTGATGCTTTCCCGGTGATCTCAAACATTCACAACCCGTCAATCACGCCGTTTCTGCCAGCTAAGGGCAAGGTCACCGGCGCAGCGGTGATCGTAGCGCCCGGCGGCGGACATCGTTTCCTTTCCATCGACCACGAAGGTTACGACGTGGCGCAGGCGTTCGCGGACGCGGGTATAGCGGCCTTCGTTCTGAAGTACCGCCTCGCGCGCGAGCAGGGCTCCACCTATACCATCGAAGGACATGCGCTCGCGGACGCGCAGCAGGCGATTCGCATGATCCGCTCCCGCGCGCCGGAGTGGGGAATCAAGCCGGATCGCTTGGGCATCATGGGCTTCTCTGCCGGCGGCGAAGTAGCAGCACTGGCGGGAACCAGATTCGGAGATGGAACTCGTCCTGATTTTCAGGTGCTGATCTATCCCGGCATTCGCGAGATTGCCGTAACAAAAGACACGCCGCCTACCTTTCTGCTTTCCGCGCACGATGATCGCCCCGCAGAAGTCTGCGCCGCCACTTACATCGCCTTGAAGAAGGCAGGAGTGCCCGCCGAGCTCCACATCTACACCAAGGGCGGACATGGGTTCGGCATCTGGAAGCGACCCAATCCTATCGCCACATGGCCGCTGCGGGTGCAGGAGTGGATGGGCAGTCTCGGCCTGCTGAATTAGAAGCTCGCTCCGGCATGCTGTGCGATGCCCATGAGCGGATCGTTGGGGTAAAGGCGATCCACGTTTTCTCGCGTCACCAGTTGATGCTTCATAAACACGGCTGGAGGCGTCGCCTTGCCCGCAAGGATATCCAACGCGACACGCACCACCGCGTCGCCGTACTTTTCAGGGAAGTACGCGACTGAGCCAATCAATCGTGTGCCGGGCTTACGCAACTCCGCCCGACCTTCGGGATCCGCGTTCTGCCCGGCCACCGCGCAACCTGGCTGGCGTCCCGCCTCCTCAAAGGCGCGCAAGGCTCCCAACGCGCTTGGGTCGTTAGCGCTGCCCACCAGCACGCGCTTAGCTTTGGAGTTCCGCAGATGGGCCCGAACGCATTCCTGGCTTTTGTTGAACGAGCCGTCCCCGTCCAGGTTCAGCACCCGCGCATGCGACGCATTGCGCATCACACTATTGATGCCGTCCAGCATTGCCCGAGTCCGGGCCTGCGGCAGTGACCCTGCCCGTTCGATCCCAAGAAGAAGCACCTCGTCGGCTGATCCCTCCCAATGCTTGTTGGCCCAATGTGCCAGATGATTCCCCGCCAGAAGCCCGGCCCGGTAGTTATCGGCTCCGAAGAAAGTAGCCCCGGGATGCGGAATATCGATGGCGATCAGCGGTACGCCCGCGGCAAGAAAGCGCCCCGCCACGGCGGGAGCCACCACTTCGTCGGCCTGAAAAACGATGGCGAGATCCACACGTTCCTTCACCAGCCGCTCGGCATTACGAATCGCTACGTGACCGTCGTACCGATTATTCAGAATAATGAGTTCCAGTTGCGCCTTCTCGGCGGCGGCGACAAGCCCCGTCTCCACGTCTTTTGCAAACGCGGAGTTCTGCCCAAGGGCCGCATAGCCGACCGTGTGCTTGCGCTTGGGCTGCAGATTGAAACGGCAGCGATATTGGTTGTCCGCGACCTTCTCCAGAAAGCCGCAATGATGAAGCGTAAACACCAGCCGGTAGCAGGTCATCTTGGTGAGCCCTGTTCGTGCAACCAGATCGCGTAAGCGGAGGATCTCGCCCTCGCTGCGGAACGCCGAGATGATCTGCGACGCGTGCACCAGAGACTTGACGATGTAGCGCGGCCGGTCAGGCTCCATGGGAAGCCAAGGTAACACAGCTCTGGTCGATAATCATGAGGAATGTCAAGATTCGTCTTACTCACCGGTTTGCTGCTGGGGGCGGCGAGCGGCAGCCTTGCAGCCGACCGTTGGATTGCAACCTGGGCGACCGCCCAGCAGATGGTAAAGGGCGCCAGCCTTCCCGGCCAGCGCGGCCCTTCGCTCATCCCGGGCACAGCGATCCGCCCGTCCGTCGTTGTGCCGCAGCGGCGATTCCCAGTGCCTGCCGTGTTGGAAAGCGTGGAGAACCAAACGATACGCATGGTGCTGCGCGTCAGTCTTGGCGGAAGCAAGGTGCGCGTCCGGCTGTCCAATGCGATTGGAGCATCGGCCGTGACGATCGGGTCGGCTGGGGTCGGCGAACATGCCCTGACCTTCGGCGGTCAGCCTTCCACCACAATCTATGCGGGCGCGGTGTCGGTGAGTGATCCAGTCGATATGAAGGTCGCGCCGCTGTCGGATCTCGTGGTGACTCTCCACATCCCGAAGAAGATCGAACCGCCGACGACACACTTGTTCGGATTGCGGCCAACCAAGGTAGGCGCGCACACAACCGAGTCGTACTATTGGCTCGCCGGCGTGGACGTGCTTGCGCCCGAAAATTCAGGGACAATCGTGGCGCTAGGCGATTCGATAACAGATGGCGATCAATCCACACCGGATACGAACGGGATGTGGCCTGCCGTGCTGGCGCAGCGTCTGCAGGCGAACCGCGCGACCCGGCGGCTCGGGATCGTGAACGCAGGCATCTCCGGCAATCGCGTGCTGGGCAACGATTCCAGCGCCCTCGCAAGACTGATGCACGACGCGTTGAATCAGCCTGGCATCGAGTGGCTGATGCTGATGGAAGGCATCAACGACATCACCGGCGCCACTCGACAACCCGGGCCTCCCACACTGAAAGCCGAAGAGCTCATCGCGGCCTATCGCCAAATCATCGAAACCGCACATCTCTACGGCGTAAAGGTGGTCGGCTGCACGTTAACGCCGTACGGAGGCTCGCCTGCATTCCGGCAATCCGGCGAGGCGATCCGTCAGGCGGTGAATGCATGGATTCGCACCAGCAAAGCCTTCGATGCGGTTGTCGACTTCGACGCGGCTACACGCGATCCCAAAGACCACACCCGATTCCGCCCGGAGGTAGATTCACCCGACATGCTGCACCCGGCGAATCCCGGCTATAAAATCATGGCCGAAGCCGTCGACCTCACCATCTTCAGCAGCAAGTGAGCGGGCGCTTCAGGGCTTTTTATATTCACTGTTGCCGTCAAGAGTCGGAACCGGATCTTTGTCGGGCGACACACCCGCGGCGAGCATAACTTTGTGAAAAGCGGTAACCGTAGTCGGCGAAGGCTTGTAGTTGCCGAACCGATAACCCCGCGCGATGGTAAGCGGCGTCCGACCATGCTTGTTCTTCTGATGCCAGACGCGAATATCAGCTCCGCGCGAGGCGAGGTACTCAACCACGCGCGGAAGGTTCTTGTAAGCGGCGCCGTGCATTGCGGTCTCGCCGTTCTTGTCGACCGCGTTGATGTCGTTTCCGAGTTCGAGAGCGACTTGCACGGCTTCCAACACCTCATCTTCGGTCCCGGCATCCTCTCCCGGAGAACGAGTGCCCAGGCCCGCGGCTACGATCAGCGGCGTAGCGCCATCCGCTGTTGGGATCTTCGGATCAGCCCCCAATTCCGCGAGGCTGCGCATCAGTTCGGCGTCTCCGCTTCGCGCGGCCAGCAAGAACGGCGTGGAACCAAGCGTGTTTAAAGACGTGGCTCCGATGCCAATCTTCTTGGTCATGCGAGCATTCACGTTCGCTCCATGCTGCACGAGCTTCCTTACGAGCTCAAGACTCGACATAGCTCCCGAGCCGCGAGGCGCCGGGTCGTTGTCGCCCACGCCGGGCTTCCGAACATTGCTGATGATGTGGAGCGCGGTGTAGCCGGGGCCAATCGCATTGGGGTCGGCGCCGGCCTCGAGCAGATAACTTGCGAGTTCATGATGCGCGTTTGTGACTGCCAGGTGTAGCGCAGTGACACCGGTGCGAGGCGCTCCCGAAGGTTGCGGTCCAACGCCGTCCGGCCGCGTGATGGTGTCATTCGCGCTGGCGCCCGCCTGAATCAACGCCTTCACTGCGCCAAGCTGGCCTTCGCGAACCGCTAGCAGCAGCGCCGTGAAACCGGAATCCAGGCGATCCTCAATCGCCGCGCCTGCTTTGATCAGCGTCTCCACCGTTTGCACGTGCCCCTCGGCGGCGGCCCACATCAGTGCGGTCTGCCCGCGTTTCGGCTCCTTGGCCTTGAGATCGGCGCCGGCTGCAAGAAGGGGCTTAACCGCGTCCACATTGCCCGTGCGAGCGCATGTCATCAAGACCGGCTCACCACCTGCGGCCTTCGTGTTCGGGCTTGCACCGGCCTTCAGAAGGATCTCCACCATCCGCGCATTGCCGTTGGTGCAAGCGAGTTCCAACGCCGTCACGCCATATCGATTCGCGGCCTTCACGTCGACACCCGACCGCACAAGCCGCTCGAGTGAATCGACGTCATCATTGTAGGCGGCCGTATGCAAGTCCGTTGCCGCGATGAGGGTGCTCGCGATGCTCGCGAAGATAAAGTATCGTTTCACAGCAGCTCTTTCACCGTGCCCTGGCTGTCGGCGAAGGCATCTACGCGCACACCCAATTTGTTGAGAAGCGTGAGGTGCAGATTGGCGAGCGGAGTCGGTTCGGCATAGCGGATGTGCCTGCCGCCTTTCACACGGCCCGCCGCGCCTCCCGCAACCAGGATCGGAAGATTTACATGATCGTGAACGTCCGCATTCCCCATGCCGCTGCCATACAGATACAGCGTATGATCCAGCAGCGACCCTGCGCCGTCGGGTGTCGCCTTCAGCTTTTCAAGAAAGTAAGCAAACAGCGAGACGTGGAAAGCATTGATCTTCGCCACTTTCTCAAGCTGCGCGGGATTTCCGCCGTTATGCGTGAGCGGATGATGCGGCTCCGGAATCCCGATCTCCGGGTACGTGCGAGTGCTGGTTTCACGCGCCAGTTGGAAGGTAATGACGCGCGTCACATCGCCTTGCAAGGCAAGCACCTGAAGATCAAACATCAATCGCGCATGATCGGCATATGCGGCAGGAACGCCGACCGGGCGGTCCAGGTCGGGGAGACGAGAATCCGCTGTCTCAGCTTCCGCTTTCTGAATGCGCCGCTCAACCTCGCGAACCGAATCCAGGTATTGACTCACCTTCGTGCGGTCCGATGCGCCGAGCTTCGATTGGAGCCGCGCAATGTCGGAGCGAACCCAATCGAGCAGGCTCGCGCTCTTGCGAAGCTCCATCTGCCGGTCGGCCGAGCTGCCGCCTTCTCCGAACAGGCGCTCAAACGCGATCCTAGGATGCGCTTCCGATGGCAGAGGCGTCGTCGGCGAAGACCAGGAAAGATTGTTCTGATAAACGCAAGCGTAGCCGTTGTCGCACTGGCCCACCATCGTCATCAGGTCCATCGAAAGCTCGAGAGAAGGCAGGCGCGTTTCCTTGCCGATGTGCTGCGCCGCTACCTGGTCCACGGTGGTGCCGAGATGATAGTCAGTGCTTTCCGTCCACTTGGCTGTGGCTGCGCTGAGAAACGCCGCGTTAGACGTTGCATGGGTCCCGGGATACGCGTTCTTCAGTTCCATGTTGGTCAGCACCGTAAGCTGATCCATCACAGGCGTCAACGAGCGCAGTGTCGGCGAAAGCTCCCCGAGCTTGCCGTCCCCCTGTGGCGTCCACTGCTGCATGTGGGCGCCCATTGGCATGTAAACGAATCCCAGGCGGCGCACGGGATTGGCCGCCGTGGCCGACTGCGCGGTCAACGCCGGAACCATGGCATCGAGCAGAGGGAGCGCCACGAGGGCGCCAGCTCCACGAAGGAATGTGCGACGGGGCAAAGCCTTCTTCGTGATGATCACTGCGATCTCCTCATCTGAAACGGTGGACTGGAAACAATGCCGGCAATCAGCGACGAGAAGCGAAAATTCTTAGCTTCGGCGCCACTGACAATCTGCCGGATCGCGGGCGCGTCATACGGCTCCACGCCACGACCCAGCGCATACGTGAGAAGCTTCTCGGTCAAGCGCGTCGCGAAAACATCCGGCCGTGCCGTGAGCGCCTGCTGCAATCCTCGGATACCTTCGAACTTCGTCCCATCCGGCAGACTGCCCGACACGTCGATTCTCCTGGTGTCCTCAACAATGCGCCAGCGGCCGACTGCATCGTAGTTCTCCAAGGCGAATCCAACCGGATCCATCAACTGATGACACCCCGAACAGGCCGGATTGTCGCGATGCTGCGCCATCTTCTCGCGAATCGGCAAGTCCTTCCCTCCCCCGGTCTTCTCTTTCAACGCGGGCACCGTTGCAGGTGGAGGAGGCGGCGGAATGCCAAGAATATTATCGAGAACCCATTTGCCACGGATCACCGGTGATGTGCGCGTGGCATACGAGGTGACCGTCAGAATGCTGCCCTGCCGAAGCAGGCCCCCGCGAACGCCGTCCGGACCGAACTCGACGCGGCGAAAACGGCTGCCATAGATGTTCGGAATGCCGTAATGCTTTGCGAGCCGTTCATTCAGATAGGTGTAATTTGCGGTGAGCAGATCGACCACACTGCCATCTTCCCGAAGGATGCTTTCAAAGAAGAGTTCGGTCTCTTTGCGAAACGCGCGGCGCAGGTTATCGTCGAAGTCCGGGAACAACCGCATGTCCGGCGTGGTCGAAGCCAGATTGCGGAGGTACAACCACTGCTCGGCGAAGTTCGTCACCAGAGCCGTCGAACGTTTATCGGCGAGCATGCGGCGAACCTGCTTATCTAGTTCCGCAGGTAAATGCAGTTTGTTCGCAGAGGCTACGTCAAGCAACTCATCATCCGGGAGACTGCTCCACAAGAAAAACGACAAGCGCGAGGCGAGTTCCAGGTCAGAGATCCGGTAGGCGGTCTTCGGCGCAACGCCTGCCGGGTCACGCTCCACGCGGAACAGAAACTCAGGGCTGACAAGGACGGCGCTCAGCGCCATTTCAATGCCCGTTTCAAAGCTTCCGTCCTTGCGAGCGTCTTTGAAAAATCGCAACGGCGCCTGCACATCGGCGTCCGCGACCGGGCGGCGCCACGCCCGCCGCATCAAAGTCGCTAGAATGCGTTTGGCGCACGTCTCCTCTTCGCCCACCGCGGAAGGCCGACAAACGAACAGGCGCCGACGGCTCGGCGTATCGCCCGCGCCCGCCACATCGTATGGACCATTCACAGAGATTGAAAACAGCGCTGGGCGCACACGCGGATGCCGATACATGTTGAAGTGCGCGTGCCATGGTTGGCGCTCGGTCTCGAGCAGCGCCGACACCGTCTGCGGGAACGCCACCGCAACCGCGTGCGGACCCGCCTTAACGGGAACGCGGAACTTCAGGTGTTGATCCACAGCCGAGTGATCTTTGCCGCGCTCCGGAGGCTCCACCGTAAACAGCCGTAGCCGCTCATTGTCGAGCATCAGTTCCACCTGCTCCGGCGCGGTGAGTCCTTCGACGTTCTCATTACGGTCACGGGCAAGGCGAATCTGAATCTCGTAGGTCGCGTCAACAGGAAAGTTGTAATGAACCACCGTCCCGCCGCGAGTGCCAATCGGCAGATCTTCGAAGTGATCTTCCTGAGTCAGGTCCGGCGGAAGCGTAATCGTGTCGCCACCGACAGTGCGCGGGGGAATGCCCACCGCCAAACGGCTGATCTTACGCGCAGCGCCCAGATAGCGCTCCAGCAACGTAGGCGATAAATCGCCGACCGTGATGTTGTCAAAGCCGTGGCTCGATTCGTCGCTCGGAAGAAGCGAACTGACGTCAACCTCGACCGAAAGCAAGTCACGAATGGAGTTCTTGTACTCGGTACGATTCAGGCGCCGGAACGTATCGGTGCGGCCCGGATTCGGTTTGGCGGCAGCAGCCGTGTCGAGCGAAGTCTCAATGCTCGCCAGCAGCGCCCTATAAGTGTTCTCATCAGGTCGCGGGAGTCCGGCGGGGGGCATCGATCGGGTGCGCAGCTTGCGAACAATCTTCTCCCAAGCCTCGGGCTGCTCGCCGACGTGATGGACGTCCAGCGCGTCCAATGCGAAGTTCCCGGTCTTCACCTTGCCGTTGTGGCAGCCGGCGCAATAACGTTTAATCGTGCCTTGCGTAGCGGCCGAGGTTTGCGCCTCAGCGTTTAGGTGGAGAACCACCACCGCGACGAACATCCGAAGAAAAGCAGTGCCGGACATAGTTTAGCCGCTCGTCCAAAAGACCTCGCCCTAGTATCCACCCGTTCGGGGGGCCAGAACAACGGGCCCCGACTATTTTGCGGGGTTGAGCTGTTTCCGACCATAATCCCGCTTATAATTAGTGGCTCCCTGGAAGCGAAACGTGACCTATCGGATCAGCCTGGCTCTACTTGTGTTCGCCGTTGCCGCCCATGCGCAGCGGGCGCCTCAACCCATCCCCTCCTTGAAGCGAGTGGAGGTTCCGAAGCCCGCGAATCTATCGACGTACGTGCGTGATCAGACTGCATTGATTGCTCTCGGAAAAGCGCTCTTCTGGGACATGCAATTGGGAAGCGACGGCAAAGTCGCGTGTGCTACATGCCATTTCCACGCAGGAGCCGATCATCGGCTGAACAACCAGCTATCCGGCGCGCGAGGCGCCTTCCCGCTCAACTACCGGCTCACCGCCGCCGACTTCCCCTTCCACCAGATGGCGGACCCGAACAACCGCGCCTCGCAGGTTCTTCGCGATTCGAATTATCGTGCCGGATCGGCTGGCATGTTTGCGCGCAAATTCGATGGCCTCGTTCCTGGGTTATCCGGCGACGAGGGTGCTGATGTAGAAGACGCGACCTTCCGCGCCGCAGGCGCCAACCTCCGCCAGGTGGGCGACCGCAATGCGCCAAGCGTCCTCAACGCCGTGTACTACTTCCGCAATTTCTGGGACGGCCGCGCCAGTGACACATTCACGGGCGCGACGCCGTTCGGTCTATCGGACACAAGCGCGAAGCTACTCTCCTCCGCCGGAGGGAGTCTGAAGGCGGAACCTTTCCGCTTGGAAAAGTCGAGCCTGGCATCACAATCGGTGGGCCCCGTATTGAACCTCGCCGAGATGTCTTACAATTCGCGAAGCTGGCCAAGAGTCGGCAAGAAGATGCTGCCGCTGAGGCCGCTCGCTAACCAGCGAATCGCGACCGATGACAGCGTCCTGGGTCGGTATGCAAATCCGCGCGCGCCAGGCTTCCCCCGCGGCGCCACTTACCTGGATCTGGTCAAGGCTGCGTTTCAGCCGGCGTACTGGGATTCATCGCAGGCGGTAGACGGATCGGGAAGCGCGATAGATCCCGGAACTACAGCGCCCGACGCCAACCGCTTCACCCAAGCGGAGTTCAATTTCTCCCTATTCTTCGGCGTCGCTATCCAGGCCTATGAGTCGACCTTGATTTCCGACGACACGCCCCTCGATCGTTTCGCCGAGGGCCAGATTACGGCGTTAACGAACCCGGAATTGGCGGGCATGCAGCTATTCACCGGTCGTACCGGTTGCGCTGCTTGTCATTCCGGCGCCGAGTTCAGCCTCGCAACCCACACGGGTCTGAATAGCGATAATCCTTTGAAGGCAGGCGGCGACACAGGCTATTTCCACATCGGAGCAAGGCCCATTGCAGATGACCTTGGCCTCGGCGGACTCGATGGCTTCGGCAAGCCGCTGGCCCGTAGCTTCCCTGTCGACGATTCGCCGGCGACAGCTCGGGGCCGTTTCAAGACACCCGGCCTGCGCAATATTGAGTTCACCGGTCCATACTTCCACAACGGCGGTCAGGCGACACTCCGCCAAGTCATGGAGTTCTACAACCGCGGCGGGGATTTTCCCGTGAACCCCACCAGCGGCCCCGACATCCGCCCTCTAAACCTGAGCGCCGAGGATCAAAGCAATCTCGTCAGCTTCATGAAAGCGCTCAGCGATGAGCGCGT
>DASQDN010000713.1:0-30224 GCA_035634155.1 Bryobacteraceae bacterium
GCGGGCCGGTTCCGATCGCTCAAGCTAGCCTCCATCTCGCGAGTAGGTGGCGGGGGGGATGGGAACTCGCACAGGCTTTCGGTCGAACGTCACCAAACAGGTCTGCGACTTTCCCTGCTTATTGATGAACTCGCGCCGGACCGGGTCGACGTTCGGCACGCATTGCGCTCCCATGGAGGGCTTCTCCCGGAGACACATCAGGCGCCAAGTCATCGTCGTGCTGGATTGTTTCAGCAAGTCGGCCAGCGCGGCGCGGGCGGGCGTTCGTTGTGCGCCCCAGGTGACGAATGACCGCGAGTTCCAAGCTTCCGGAATTCTGCCTGGCTGACCCGTGAAGGTGGAAATCCAAACCCATACTCATGCCGCTGGAGGCAGTGACAAAAACGCGTGTGGACTGAGTGATAGCGTTCGCAATCGCCTGCAGCGTTTCGGAGGGCAGCCGAGCGGCTAAAGCAATGGTGGTGGGCGTATCGAGCAACGAATTGGCTGCGGCAATGGCGAAATACGGCGGTGTCGGCACGACTCTGAAGGGGACGCCTGGGTTGTCACGATTCCACGCATCGACGATCTTGTGCGCGATCTGAGCGCAGGTGAAGCGCCCCGGGTCGCGCCGCAGACCGGCATGTTCCAGGATCGCAACGCCCCACGGGGCATCCTTTACTTCCAAGCTTGGAGCCACGGCCGGCGTTTCTTCGTATGCGAACAGGCATCCGGTTTGCATTTGGACGCGATCAACGGCCATCCGCAGATGGACGGTGTCGAGGGGTGCGGCTTGGGAGTCGAAGGCAAGAAGGACGGCGGGCAGTAGACGGCAGAGGAGGAGCGACCGACTCACGTCCATGAGGGTGTAGACCCCGATGAAATCGTCATTGTTCCGGAGGAGCCAGGCCGGCGCACGTAGCGCCGGCCTGTTCCTTTTCGGAGCTAGGGCGTGACGGTGACCGAAACGCTGGTGGCGCTCGTCAGCCCGGACGCGGCTGCCGAAACGCTGGTGTTGCCGGTACCGAGCGGGTCAAAGGCAATCCCGCCCGCTGCGACACTTGCGGCAGAAGAGTTCTGACCTGGTTGGATCAAAACCGTGTTTGGGTTCTGCGGGCCGGCCGACGTGACCAGCGTGCCTGCGGTACCCACGGTGCTGGTGACCGTCACAGCCAGCGGCGCAGCGCCGGCACGTACTGCTTGCGCTACGAAGCTGCTCGTGTTGTAGCCGGTCTGTACTGTGAAGGCATCGTTGGCGGCAGATGCGCTCATCGAAGTGGCCAGGCCTTGAATCCGAATCCATGCCGGCACCACGGTGACGGTGCCGCTACCGTTGGTGAACCCGGGCGCGGAGACGGTGAGCGTCACAGTGCCGCTAGCTCCTTCGACAGCTTGCACGTAGTAGGTTGCGTCGATGGAGCCGTTGGCCACCGGGATCTCGACAAAGGGCGCCCCCGGGGTGGTCGCGTTGGGGGCGAGCAGTACGCGCGACGGATCACTGCTCTCGATGCGAACGGTTGTGCCGCCATGGGTGCTGACACCCAGTCGGGCGGTGTAGCCGCCATCCTGGAGTCCGGCTCCGACAGTCGCGGTAGCGCTGATCAATGTCACGCTCTGGCCGGTAACGCTGACCGTAATCGGGGCCGCTGTAGTGACGTTCGGGGCAGCGGCCGAGATCACCGTGGAGCCGGTGGTCAAAGGATCGAATTGCAATCCTCCGGCAGCCACAGTATTGGGCGTCGCCGACTTGCCGGGCACGATTATGGCCTCGGCGGTGGCGCCCGAGCCGGCATTGGTCACCAGCCGGCCTACGCCGGGAACGGAACTGGAGAGAGATACGGTGACCGGCACTCCACCGAAGCGAATCGATTGCGCGCTGAAACCACTGGTTAGGGATCCGATGGAGACAGTGAAGTCATCGTTTGCCGCCAAGGAAGCATGCGACGTGCTTAGTCCATCGATACGAAGCGTTGGGGCAGCGATCGTGGCCGTCATCGACGCCGAAGTGAAGCCGCTCGACGAGGCTGTGATCGAGACCGAACCCGTGGTCCCTTCAAGCGCCTGTAGATAGAAGCTGGCGTCGATTGCGCCATTGGCCACAGGCACGTCGATGAAGGCGGATCCGGCTGAGTTGGCGTTTGGCGCCACCAGAAGACGGGATGGATCGGCGCTGGTGATGCGTACGGAGGTTCCCCCATGATTGCCGGAACCAAGGCGCGCCGTGTAGGAGCCGTCCTGAAGTCCAGCTCCGATGGTGGCAGAGGCCGACAGCATGCTCACGCTGACACCAGTTACGGTCACACTTTGAGTGGCGCCCGTGGTGGCGATGACGTTCTCGGCTGTAGCCATCAGTGTGACGGAACCGATCTCCAGAGGATCGAAGGCAATGCCTCCGGTCGCGACGGTGGAAGGCGTCGACGATTGGCCGGGCGCGATGAGGAGCACGGCCGGATTCACCGGTCCGGCGCTGTTCACCAGCCGGCCGGCTTCGGGGTTGGCGCTTTGCAGAGCGACCGAGACGGTTACGGGCACACCGCCCACGCGAATCGCTTGGGCACTGCTGAACGCAGTTCCCGCCACATCCGCGATTCCGATGCGAACGGAGAACTCATCGTTGGCGGCCAGCGAATTCAGCGTCGAGGACAGACCCTCGATACGGATCGCCTGCGGAACGATGGTGATGGTAGCCGTGGACTCGGTAAAGCCATCGGCCGTCGCCTTGATCTGCACCGCGCCCGCTGCGCCTTCCAAGACCTGAACGTGATACGTTGCGTCAATCGAGCCGCTTGCGACCGAGTATTCCTGGAAGGCCGCTCCTACCGAGCTCGCGTTGCGGGCAATCAACACCTTGGTGGGATCCATGCTTTCGACGCGGACCGTAACACCTCCGTGTGTTGAAGCGCCTAGCCGGGCCGTGTAGCTGCCGTCTTGCAGGCCGGCGCCGATTCTGGCGGTCGGACTCAACAGAGATACGGAGGCTCCGGTTACGGTGACGTTCTGAGTCGCGCCTGTGCTGGAGATCAGCCCGTTGGCAGCTACTGTGACGCTGGTGGCTCCGGGAGTGACCGGATCGAATGCGACACCCCCAGCGGCGACAGTGGTGGGCGTGGAAGAAGTTCCAGGCAGGATCAAGGCGGTGCGGGTTGTGCCTTCGCCGGCGGCATTGACGAGCTTGCCCACGGTGGTGTCCGGGATGCTGAAGGTCACGGTGCGAGGCTGTCCACCGACGCGAATTGCTTGCGCGGCGCTGAATGTATTGTTCCCCGCCTGGTTGATGCCGATACGCGCTACGAACTCGTCATTCACCGCGAATGAGGTCATGTTCGAGCTCAGGCTGTCCACCTTAATGGCGGCCGGCGCGATGTTCACTACACCGGTTCCGTCCGTGAAACCTTCGGCGGTAGCTGTTATGGTGACCGATCCAGTCGCGTCGTCTAGGACCTGAACGTAGTAAGTTGCATCGATGCTGCCGTTAGCGATCGGAACATCGATGTAAGGCGTACCCGCGGCGCCGGCATCGGGAGCGATGAGGACCTTGGCCGGATCACCGCTCTGGATGCGAACGGTCACGCCGCCGTGAGCCGAGGTGGCGAGGCGGGCGGTGTATGAGCCGTCCTGCAATCCTGCGCCAATACGCGTGGGCAGGCTTAGCTGGCTGATAGCGGGAGTCGGGTTGACGGTGACGTTGATGCTATCGGAGGTCAGGCCCGAACCCGAGGTAGTCAGTGTGCTCGTGCAAGGAAGGGATGCGGTTCCGCCATACGAGAGGGTTATCTTTGCGTTCACGGTTCCTTGCGCGATGTGGATGCTGGCAGGCGCCGCGAGGCACTCTGGGGCGGAGGCCGTGAGGTGTACCGTCAACCCACCGGCAGGCGCGGCGATGGGCGAGCCCTGGCTTTCGAGCTGGATGGTGATCTCACGATCGAAGCCGCGGCTGAAAGTCTGATTGCCTTCTACGATGTTGGCCGTTCCTGTAGTGGTGGCCAGGGTTTCGTCCCCAGCGTACATTGGATGCGTCACGCTGATGGTCGCCGTCCCAAGAGCAAGCCCTTTGACAATCGCGTTGGCCGAGTTTTGGCCGGCGGGGATCGTGACGGTGGAGGTAAGCACCTGAACCGATCCCGGAGCGTTCGAAACCACATCCAACGTGAGGCCACCCACCGGAGCCGGATCGGGAGCGATGCTGATGGGCACGGACGTCGTCTGACCGAATGCGACGTTCACGGTGGTGGGCGTGCTGATCAGATTGAGAGTGACGGATACATTGAGGGTTCCTTCCTGATAGCTTCCGCCGTTGGCGCGCAGGATAGTGTTCGCGGCATTCAGACCCGTCACTTTGACATTCGCGACCGAGGTTCCAGCCGCGAACTGAAGAGTGGCTGGCGGTCCGATGCTTAGAGCGCCGGCATTGTCGGCGGTGAGGTTCACGGATACTCCACCCGCGGGGGCGGCCGACGGAAGAGTCACTTGGATGGTCGCCTCGCGACCGACGCCGATGCGCGTGGTTCCGAGGAGCGCGAGTGAGATCTGGCCGCTGTTGACGGTGATCATGACCGTATCCGGAGCGCTGCTCACGAAACCGTCACTGACTGTTAGCTGCGCGACGTAGGCTCCGGCGAGATCGGCGGTGAAGCTCGGCGTGGCGTCCGTGGTGCTGCTCAGTGTGGCGGCGCTGCCGGTCGGCTTCGTGATCAACGACCAGGAATAGGTGAGCGGGTTGTTGTCAGGATCGTTCGAAGCGAGTCCATTGAGGAAGACCGAGGCGCCGGGAGTTACCGTTTGGTCAGGTCCGGCGTTCGCGACGGGAACCGAGTTTGTGGTGGAGACGGTGATGGTGTCGGGATCGCTCCACAACAGCCCGTCGTTCACGCGTAACTGAATTACGAACTGGCCGGGCCGGTCAGCCAGGAAGGTGGGCGACATCGTGTTCGCATTTGATAGCGTTGCACTGCTGCCGCTCGGCTTTGATTGGAACGACCATTCCCACGTCAGCGGGTCGTTGTTCGCATCCGACGATGCGATCCCGGTCAGGACCACGTTCGCTCCAGCTTGGACCGTCTGATCGGGTCCGGCGTTGGCGACCGGACGCGTGTTGCTGGTGGAGATGACAAGGGTGTCCGGGGCGCTGTTCACAAGCCCGTCGTTCACCACGAGCTGGACGACATACTCGCCGATTCGATCAGCTGCAAAGGTCGGGTTGACGGCTGAGGCGCTCGATAAAACAGCGCTGCTGCCGGACGGAGCGGAAAGAATGGACCACAGGTACGTCAGGCTGTTGCCGTCGGCGTCAGTAGATCCGCTCCCGTTCAGTTGCACGGTGGCGCCTCGTTGCACGGCTTGGTCGGGGCCGGCATTTGCTACCGGAGCAGTATTGGTTGTGGTGATCTGGACCTGGTCCGCGGCGCTGGTTGATTTTCCATCACTGACCGTGAGTTCAACAGTGTATGCGCCGGCTTTGTCGGCGATGAACGTGGGGTTCACGCTGGATGTATTCGACAGCGCGGCGTTGCTGCCGGCTGGCTTTGTCTTTAAAAGCCACGCGTACGTCAGCAAATCGCCGTCGGCGTCAGACGACGCGGATCCGTTGAGTTGCACGGTATTCCCCGCGGCGACGGTTTGATTCGGGCCGGCGTTCGCTACGGGAGTGGAGTTTAGCGTTGTGACTACCACTTCATCGACGGCGCTGTTGACGATGCCATCGAAAACCACTAACTCCATGCGGTATGCCCCGGCCTTGTCGACAATGAGCTGCGGCGAAGCGGACGTGGGGTTCGAGAGCGATGCTCCGCTGCCGGAAGGAGATTGCTTCAGGGTCCAGGCGTAGCTGAGCGGCTGGCCGTCCAGGTCGCTGGAAGCAGCCCCATTCAAGGCAACTGTGGCGCCCAACGCGACGCTCTGGTCCGGCCCTGCGTTAGCTACCGGCGGCCGGTTGTGGGTTGAGATCTGCAGGGTGTCGGTAGCCGCTCCGCCCTTGCCGTCATTAACGGTCAACTGGATCGTGTAAGCGCCGAAGCGATCGGGTATGAATGATGCGGCAGCTTGGGTGCTGTTCGCGATCTGCGCGGTGCTGCCGGCGGGGCGGGTCAAGACGCTCCATGTAAAAGATAGGGTGTCGCCATCCGGATCCGTCGATGCGGCTCCCGAGAGCGCCACCGTCGAACCCGTTAACGCGCTGTTCTGATCCGGACCCGCATTGGCGACGGGCGGGCGGTTCGCAGGCTGAGAGGATACATCCCACCGGAGCTTGCTAGCGTCAAAGGGTACGGTTCGATCCTGTCGAATCGTGAAGGTGTCACTGCTTTCGACGGCCGAGTTGGCGGGCGCGTTGCCGAAGGTCAACGAGCCGTCCATCACCACGGTGGCCGCGGCGAGGCTGGTGAGCGCTGCTGTCGCGTTGGTGATTGCCGCGCCTGGGTTGGTGAGCGTCGCCCTATAGGTGTAGTCGAACTTCGTCCGATCGACTCGCGTCTCCGAGATCAGCTTGTATCCGCCAACAAAGGGCTGAGCAGCAGCGACATGCTGCAAAGCCGCGAATAATGCGACTCCGAACACAATTCGGGTATGCAGTTTCGTAAGGTTCATCGAATTGGCCTCTGGGCAGTTCTAGGAAGTACGGCGGCGCAGCGCAAACATCCCAACGGCGCCGGAAACCAGCATCCAAGTGGATGGTTCCGGGACGGCTTCGGCGGGAACGGTTACGCCGGATTCAAGGGTGGTGGGATTGAAGTCCGGGTCGTATTGAATGATCTCGAAGGGCTGGGATCCAGGGGCCCCGGTCCCTTTCCAGACGAAGTCAATGGTGAAAGCGACGTTCGCGGATGTGCCGTCCGCAAGAGACATAGGTTCGTATCGACCGTCGGCAGGCAGGCCAACTGAGGGCTCTAAGACCAGAATTTCCCAACCTGAAACCGGTGCGGGCGTGGGGTTCAGGTTCGCGTATGAATCAACATCGAACAAGATGCTGAATGCCTCGCGTTCGGCGAACGTGTGTCCGGAAACGAAGTAGGTGTACTGCCAGGCATCGCCCGCGCCGGAGTCGGCGATATCGGTGGCCTGATAGCTGATGCTCGCGGCGCTGGCTGTAGTCGTGCCGAGTACGAACAAGGCAAGTGCAACGAGTTTGGATCGGGTCGGGTGCAAGCTTATCCTCCGAAGTGTGCGCGCGCTGTTATAGGCGCGATCAAGCTGTGATTGCTCTTTCATGTAGCGCGTAAACACACGGTGAAATGGCTCAGGTGATTGCGTCGGTGACATGCGGGATGTTTGCCGTGTCCGCGACCATCCAGTGGACGCTGTATTCGAAGATGATCCTCCGCGCAGGCTCGGCGGGGAGGTATGTTGAGTTCTCGCCTTTGGGTTCGGACACGAGGTAGACAGTAGGATCCTGTCGCAGGTTGTCCAGTGTGATATCGGCACTGGACGGAACGGTCTTGTGCAGCCGGGTGAGGAAGGGCTCGCGCGGTTGCACGATCAGGGCGGCTCGATTGAGAACCTTCATGACGCTAGGGTAGCGCCGGAAGCCGCGAGTTAAGGCGGTGCGGCTACTCAGGTTCGATCTGATTCTTCCTCCATAGCTCGGCGAAGCGATAAGGGACGCATGTCAGTCCAGACCTCCTTGATATACGCAAGGCATTCGGCCTTATTCCCTGCCGGGCCGGCATCACGCCAGCCCGTGGGAGTCTCCCGATGCATAGGCCAGATCGAGTATTGATCTTCCTGGTTCACCACTACCTTGTAGGACGTATCATCATCTTCGCTATCGGCCATTCTTCTGCCCTCTCTTTCGGGAAGCAATCAGAATGCGTACTTCAAGCCAAGTTGAATCTGACGCATACTGGTCTCGGTACCACGAATCTGTCCGAATGCCTGCGGCAGCAGACTCGGATTGTTGCCGATCCCCGTGCCGGGCCGACTGAACACCGGATGGTTGGGAAAGTTGAAAGCTTCAAAGCGGAAAGTCATCGTGTGTCCTTCTGCAATGAGGAACTGTTTATGGGCCGAGAAGTCCCAGCTTTGTTGCGAAGGCCCAACCAACACGTTCCGACCGATGTTTCCGATCTCTCCCTGTGCGGGGACAGCCACCGCCGCGGTGTTGAACCAGCGGTCCAGTGTGCGTTCGGATTTGGGCAGATATAATTCCTGACCGGTGGCACTCGGCCGCGCGCCATCCTGATACGCCAGCGAATTGCGGCCGCCCGTAAAATTGGCCCGCCGCCCCGATTGCAGAGTAATGATCGAGCTCACCTGCCAGCCGCCCAAAACAGCGTTGGTGAAGCCGTTCCAGTTACTCCCAATCGGTTTGTTCTTCCCGAACGGCAACTCATAGATGAGCGATGCGGTGGTGCGCTGCGGCGTGTCGTAGCTGGACGGCGCGTATTCGCAAACCAGGTAGCAGGTGGTTGTTTGCGCGGAGCGTGAGTCGCCCTGGCCGCGCCATGCGCTGACCTGATCGAAGCTGCGCGACCAGGTGTAGCCGAGCAATGCTGTCAAGCCCGAAGAGAATCGGCGCGTCAACTTACCGGCGAGCGAATTGTAATTGCCGCGAGCGTTGGAGTGGATGTACTGTATGATTCCAAACTCGGGGAAAGGCGCGCGCGTTGCGGGAGCGGAGCCGTCCGCTGAAGGTCTCGCTTCATTGGCATCGAACAATCCCCACAATCGACGCGTCTGCGAGCCAAGATAACCGAGTTCGAAAACCGTGCTCGGGCTCAGTTCGTATTGCGTGTTAAGCAGATATTGAAACGAATAGCTGTTGCGGATGTTCGGATCCATTGCCCAGGTCCATGGCGATCCTGGGATGTTGATGACTGAGCCCTGGGCGCCCATGAAGTTTGTCATTGTGACGGTCGGCAGGGCTGAGTTGAAGGGGCCTTCGAAGCGCCCGCCGAGCGTGCGCCCCAAATCGAATCGGGTATTGGCGACCTCACTCGAATAGAATATTCCCGCGCCGGTCCGAAGAGACCACTTGGGCGATGGATTCCAGGCAATGCCGAGTCGCGGGGCAAAGTCGTTCTTGTCCGGATTCACCAGCCTGCTGCCGAGACGCCCGTCGCGCGCGACGCGCACGTTCGGCGAATAGCGGAATTGAAGTCCTTCATAAAAGTCGCCGCTGCCGGCGCGAACCATCACTGGATGCAAAGCCGGATCCTGAATGTTCGTCACTCCGGGGCTTAGCAGCGGCAGGTAGATATTGGCTAGCGTTTGCTGGGAGTCGCCATAAGGAGGGCTGTACTCGTAGCGCAAACCCATGTTGATCGTCAGGCCCGGCCGGACGCGCCATGTCTCGTCGAAATAGTAATACTGGGCGGTTCCGCGCAAGCGAAGATCCACGGACTCAAGCGCATACCGAATGTTATTCGGGTAGCCCAGAAGGAAATCGGCGAATGCATTGCCGCCGGCGTTGGTGTTGGGATTCCGCGACATTGTCCCGTTGTAATCGAACGTGGGATTCAGGAACTGATTCCCGAGCTGGTTGTAATGATCCCGTCTGATCTCCACGCCGAAGCGCATCGTGTGCTTGCCCCGGATCAGCGTGACGTTATCGACCAATTGGTAGGCGCGATTGTTCGTCTCGTAAGGACCTTCGGGTCCGCCGATTGCGCTCAGTCCTGAGATGCCTGCGGTCGGCACGGCATATCCAGCCGGCACCGAAGTCACGCCGGGGATATTCAACTCGCCCAGCACGTCGCGCTGGTACGCAAGCTCGCCCGAGGTGAGGCTATACAGGCGATTGACGCCAAACCGGAATTCATTGACGGCGCTCGGCGAAAGAGTACGGGTATTCGACAGCATATACTGCCATGCGCTGGAGATCGCCTGAGTGCCGTTCAGGAGCATTCCGGGATTGAGTTGCGCATCGTCGGACCAACTGATGCGGCCGAACCACTGCGAGTTCGCGCTTTCGTTGAAGTCGATGCGAACGTGGAACTGATCCTTGTTGGACGTCTGCCGGTTGGTTCTGCGGAAGTTTCGCTGCGGAACGTTTCCCGCGGCGCCTTCGTTCGGAGCATTGGGAGCGGGCATGAACTGAAGCAGCATCGCAGCCTGTGGGTTGATCCGATTCTGCGGGATCATATTGCCCGGAAATGGGGTCGCAGTGATTTGGTTGTTAGCATCGCGTACACGGCCCGAGGGGTCGAATATGGGCACCGAGAGTTCGGACAGATCGCCCTGGCGCATGGCCGTAGAGGCAACGCTGTATACATCATTGGCGCGTCTCACCTGTCGAAACTGCTCAAAGTTCGTCATGAAGAACAGCCGGTCTTTCCCGTTGAACAGTTTCGGAATCTGAACAGGTCCACCGAGCGTGAATCCATACTGATTCCACTGGAACGGCGTTTGCGAGCGGGCGTGGTCGGCCACCGTGAAGTCGTAAGGACGGGCATCGAAAACGTTGTTGCGCACGAACTCATAGGCGCCGCCGTGATATCGGTTGGAGCCGGCGCGCGTGGACACGTTGATCTGACTGGCGGCCCGGCCGAACTCGGCGGGATACACACCGCTCTGCACCTTGAACTCCTGGAGCATGTCAACAGAAGGGAGCACCACGTACGTGTTGAAGTTCGGGTCGGTATTCAGGACACCATCGAGAGTGTAGTTATTCCACGTGGCTCGGGCGCCTCCAATGGACATGTTCTGGTTGACGCGATCTCCGCCTTGACGGCCGCCCGCCTCGTTAGCGGTCGAGAAGCCGAAACTGACGTTTGGGCTCAAGGCCACCAACTGCAGGTAGTTGCGCCCATTCAGCGGAAGTTCCTGAATCCGCTTCTGCTCAATGACCGTACCGACTGTCGCATCTTCGGTGTTGAGCATGCCGGCCACTGCCGTCACCTCGACGTTCTCGGACACCTGTCCGAGTTCAAGCATAATGTCGACACGCGCCGTCTGCTGCACCTGCAGCACCAAGGACCGTGCCACTTGGCGGAAGCCGGACATCTGCGCCCGTACCGAGTAATTGCCCGGAGTCAGACCGGGAAACGAGTACATCCCCTCTTCATTGGTTTGCGCCGTTCGCGTGGCGTTGGTGTCTGTGTTGGTAACGGTCACCATCGCTCGAGGCACCACCGCGCCGCCGGGGTCTCGGATGTCGCCGACGATAGAACCCAGTGTCTGCGCCGTAACAGGGAAGCTGTAAGCAAGCAGAAGGGCTGTGGGAAGCAGCCGGAGCCATTGATGCCGCATGTCTGACCTCCGTCAGATGAGAGGAAGTCCCGGCGGGTGCACGAGTAACGAGCACCCCGCGCGAGGCATGGCATCAGACTGTATTTCAATTCTTTCGATAGTGCAAGAACTTTTTTACGGAAAGGTCGCGCCGGTTCAGAACGGCGGCTGATACTAGGCCTGCCACAGAATGTTAATAGCGTTGAAACTGAATTGAAACTTTCACCAGATACACTACAGTTGCTTGTCAATCGCGCTACGTTTCCGTTACACCACGTGGGTGTGTGCAACGTTTGCAATCCTAGCCGCAGGTCCTGTTATCTTCGCCGCAGACGCGGATGCGGCCAGCACCGCACCCCAGGATATCGCGGCCGAGATCCAGCAATTAAGAACGACCATCCGCGAACAGCGCGCAGCTATCGATACGTTGTTGCAGCAGGTCAACGCTCAGGAAGCGGCGTTGGCGCGCATGGAAGCGCGAACCGCGGGAACTGCTTCTACCCGGCCTGGGCCGCCAACCTTTGCGGCCGTAGCGCCAGTTCACCGAAACGTGGCGCCTGTTGATTCGACCGAACGTCCGAAGCACTGGTATGAGCGGATTAACTTCCGAGGCTATACGCAACTCCGGTATAGCGGCATCGGCGAAACGAACCCAAATCTCACGTGCGAGCAGTGTGACCGCGGCATCGGGCGTCGAAACGGCATCACCATCCGTCGCGCTCGGTTAGTGTTTAGCGGGGACCTCTCGGATCACGTGTCCATGTATTTTCAGCCGGACTTTGCGTCCAACTCGAGCAGTCTGCACTTCGGTCAGATCCGCGATCTGTACTTTGACGTGGCGCTGGACAAGGACAAGGAGTTCCGGATTCGAGCTGGACAATCAAAGGTGCCGTTTGGCTTCGAGAACCTGCAGTCCAGCCAGAACCGGCTAGCGCTGGACCGGGCTGACGCAATCAACAGCGCCGTCGTCAACGAGCGCGACCTTGGCGTGTACCTAATGTGGGCGCCAACGCACATTCGGCAGCGCTTCAAGTACCTGGTCGATTCAGGTCTGAAGGGATCAGGCGACTACGGTGTCCTTGCGGCAGGTGTTTTTAACGGGCAGAACGCGAACCGGCCGGAGGCCAACACCAATCTCCACAAGGTTGCTCGCTTCTCATATCCCATGCAGTTCCGCGGCGGCCGCATCATAGAGGCCGGCGTTCAGGCGTATACCGGCTTATACACAGTGGCCGAGCGCGGCACGAGCACGCGCGGCCCATCCACCCTCCCGGATCGACGTATCGGGTTGACGTTTGTCGTTTATCCTCAGCCTTTCGGAATTCAGGCCGAGTATAACTGGGGCACAGGCCCGGTATACACTCCAGCGGTCCAGACACTCAGTTCGCGCGAGTTGATGGGCGGCTACGTGCAACTGATGCATCGCAAGCAAGTGCTAAGCGGCGCTGTGACTGCGTTCTTCAAAAATCAATACTACAGTGGCGGCAAGAAGTACGAGTTCGATGCCCGCCGCTACCTGGTGCGGGACAATGAGCTCGGCATCGAATGGCAGTTTAGTCCCTTAGTGGAGCTGACCGGAATGTATACGCGCGCGGACCGCACGTATGAGGATTCACGTATGCCGAACAACCGCCACTTCGGACGATTGCTCCGTCTGCAATTGCAGTTCAACTATTAAGCAAAGATTTTGCGCCCGGCCTGTCGATTTTCGCGACCTTGCACGTCGTGGGGTTAGCATCCACAAGTGGAGCAACTAACCGAGGAGAGATCATGAAATTCCTGAGCATCTACAAGACAGTTGAAAGGAATAGTCCGCCGTCCCAGGAAGAGATGGCGCGGATGGGCAAGCTGGTCGAGGAAGGTATGAAGGCCGGCTACCTTCTTGCCGTCGAGGGCTGTCTGCCTACCGCAGCGGGCGCACTGGTGCGTCGCGAGGGCCAGAACGTGACAGTCACCGATGGACCCTTTACGGAGATGAAGGAAGTGATCGGTGGATTCGCGCTGATGGAAGCCAGTTCAAGGGAGCAGGCCATCGAGTACGCGAAATACTTCCTCCAAACAGCAGGCGACGGCGAGTGCGAGGTGCGTCAACTGTTCGAGGCTACCTCCGGCGCAGCCTCATAAGTGAGTTCATGGCGCAAATGCGATGCGCAGCCGATTGGCTCCGACGGCAGCACCTAATCGGTACAGGTGTGGCATCAGCGAGAACTGCCCGGGCGCGGTGGTCGATTCGACGCCGCGTCCGTTGATGGACAATGCCGCCCGTACGCAAGGTCACGCGGTAAGGCGTTCGCCACGCGCTCTGGCAGCGCCGCCCGGCCACGGACGCGTATACGGCCGTACGGTTGCAGGGGCAACACGCGTCTGCGCAATGATGAGTACTTGACCAACGGATGGGTGCTGCTCATTCTGCCGGGCCTGATCTGGGGCGCCTCCTTCCTATTTATCGCGGAAGGACTGAAGTCCATTGGTCCAAACGGCGTCTGCTTTTTTCGGATCTGCCTTGGATTCTTGACGCTTTCCTGCTTTCCGGCCGCGCGTGGTCCGGTGGAGCGGAAGGATTGGAAGGCCGTGGCATGGCTCGGCCTCCTTTGGTTTGCCTTTCCCCTCACTATGTTCCCCTTCGCCGAACAGCGGGTCTCATCCGCTGTAACCGGAATGCTGAACGGCGCAAATCCGCTGTTTGCCACAATCGTGGCGGCCTATGTCACGCGGCATGCTCCCTCGCGCGGGGTCGCCATCGGCATCGCGGTCGGTCTCTTCGGAACGGTGTTGATCGCGCTGCCCACCTTGAACGAAGGAGAGAGCAGCGCTTTGGGAATTGCGATGATCGTCGCGGCACTTGTTTCGTACGGGTTCGCGTTGAACGTCGCAGGAGCGCTGCAAAAACGATATGGCGCAATTCCGGTCATCTGGCGAGCCCAGGCCGTCGCGCTACTGTTGACGGCGCCTCTAGGCATTCCCGACGTGCTCGCGGCCAAGTGGACCCTTTATCCGCTTCTGTCCTTGATCGTGTTGGGCACGGTCGGGACCGCGATTGCAAATGTGTTGATGGCGTCGGCAGCAGGACGATTCGGCGCGGCGCGCGCGTCAGGAACAGCCTTCCTGATCCCGGTGGTCGCCTTGATTCTGGGAGTAACCGTGCGTGGTGAACACGTCGCACCGATTGCTGTGGCCGGGTGCCTGGTTTGCCTGTCAGGAGCCTGGCTAATGAAAAGGGGCAGCCATTGAAATGACTGGACCTAGCGAGACGGACAGTGGGCAACATCCGGAAGATTGGGGTCGACGCCCTCTACCCACCGCAAGGAACCCGGAGTCGTCAACGTTGCGCCTGTCTCGAGCAGCGTCTTCAGGCCGGACAGCAGCATCGGCCAGCCGCCGTAAAGCTGCTCATTGGCTCCTTCGCGCAATTGATCATGCGTCACCTTCAGCAGGCACGAGTCGCGGATCTGGTGGATCTCCCACGTGACGCGCGAGGTTCCTTCGCTCTTTACGTCCTCACCCCAAAGTGCGCGGAAGCTCTGGACTAGCCGGCGCGGAGGATCCACCTCGAGATTCTCTCCTTCCAGAATCGTGAATCCGTCACCACCTCCCTCGTAGCGGGAACCGGGCGTCCAATCAGACTTGACCTTGACGCCGAAGTTGTACTTCGCTCTCATGTCGGGATCCGTGATTGCTTGCCACAACCGCTCCGGGGTGGTCTTGATGTACATCTCAAAAATCTTTTCCATTGTGTTGTTCTCCAGATCGCGTTTCAAGTTGCTGAGGGCTTCCACCCATCGTTCGGCGTACTTGCTCACCCAGCGGTCATGCAGCAGGCGAATGGGGACCGCATTTAGATAGTGCAGCTTTTCGCGGCCGCGCCTTCGAGACACCACAAGGCTGGCCTCCTCCAAAAGCTTTAGGTGCTTCATCACGCCGAAGCGCGTCATGGGAAGACGCTCTTCAAGTTGGCTCAATGTCTGTCCGTCGTTCTTGAACAACTCATCGAGCAGACTGCGACGTGTCGGATCCGCTAGGGCTCGGAACACATCGTCCATGGCTCAGATGATACGTGACCATTTGGTCACATGTCAATGAAAAACTCCCTTATCGTTTCGGGAGCATCGGAAATAATTCGCGGATACGCGCCTCGTCGGGCTGGCCGCCGTACTCGCAAATCTCGAACGCCTCGTAGTACAGCGGCGCCTTCTCTGCGGCCGCTTTGCCGTACCATTTCGCCGCCGCCGTGCGGACCGCATCCGACGCGACAGGAGTGCGGCGCTTGGAAAGCCAGCGTTTGCGCTCAGCTTTATCGGTGGGCACTTCCACGGTGGCGTTCACATTCGTTTGGAACTCGTAGAACTGCGATTCGTGCGCATCCATGCCGTCGACCTTCTGGTCCCATACGCTCTGGAGGTCTACAACAATGTCAGGCTGGAACGGCGTCGGCTTGCGGAAGCGATCTTCGTAGAACAGAAACACGGGATTGCGTTTCAACGGCGGAATGTTAGGCAACACGGCCGGAACCACAACCATGTAGGCCGAATCCTGCACCAGCACGCCGGTGTATCGATGATCAGGATGGTAATCGTTGGGTCTCGGTCCGAGTACAAGGTCGGCATTCCATTCGCGAATCTTCTGGATCACGAGGTTGCGGTTCTCCAGGGTCGGCATCAGTTCGCCGTCGTGGATTTCCAGGATGTCGTAGGTGACGCCTAGACGCCGGCCGGCCTCGGTGGCCTCCGCCCGCCGCCTACGCGCGAGAGGCGCCCCGCCCATTACGGGATGCCCTGCATCCCCGTTCGTGCAGGCCACGAACTTGACGGCGTGGCCCATCCGCGACCATAGCGCCGCAGTTCCGCCGACACGAATGTCGCAATCGTCCGGATGGGCTCCGAATGCAATGATGCGGAGCTTCGGTGTCTGCGCGAGAGCGCGGAAGGAAGCGAGCGCACCGACACTCGTAAGGAACTGACGACGTCCTAAACCTTTATTCCGCAACAAGTGAACCATAGGAATCCTGCAACGAGTCTACACAAAGGCGCGCGGACAGGGTTCGTTACACTTGAGGCATTCTCCTGGTGACATGAGCGCCAATGCCACCCCCATCCCGCTTTCCTCCCGCTCGTCAGGCCGAAGCGTGTATTACGGGTGGGTTAACCTTGCGGCCGCCGCGGTGGCAATGGTGGCCACGCTTCCGGGTCGCACACAGGGGCTCGGGCTGATCACCGAGCCGTTGATGCGCGACCTGGGCGTAGATCGCGTTGCGTACGCGAATATCAATCTCTGGGCAACACTGATCGGCGCCTCTTTTTGCCTGCCCGTAGGCCGGCTGCTGGATCGCTACGGGACGCGCATCGTGATGGTGTGTTTGCTGGCTGCGTTGGGCGCCACGACCATGGCGATGAGTTCCATCAGCACACTTATGGCGCTCTGGATTACCGTGACCTTGACGCGTGGATTCGGGCAAAGCGCCTTATCTGTTGCGAGCCTCGCGCTTGTAGGCAAATGGTTCGCCAGGCGCTTGAATGTTGCGATGGGCGTCTATTCATTGCTAGTAGGCGTAGGATTCATTGCGGCGTTTCCGGTGACCGGACACATGGTGTTAGCGCGCGGATGGCGCGCCGCCTGGTTTGCGGGATCTATCGTTCTCCTGGTGCTGGCGCCGCTTGCGTGGACCGTCGTGCGGAACGGCTCCGATGAAGATCACGATCCTGTAGAGGCCGCTGTCGTCTCGAGTGAGGACATGACACTTGCCGACGCGCTGCGCACGGCCGCGTTCTGGTTATTCGCCATTTCGAGTGCCGTCTTCGGCCTGGTGTATTCCGGAATCGCACTTTTCAATCAATCGATCCTGGAAGAGCGCGGCTTTGACGCGGGTACTTATCACGCGGCCCTGGTGATCAGTACATTGACCGGACTCCTGGCGAATTTCGCGGGTGGTTGGCTGGCCACGCGATGGCCGATTCAGCGGGTAATGGGGATCGCAATGGCGGTACTCGCCGGTTCCCTGCTATTGCTGCCCGCGGTCCGCACGTTCACCCATGTTGCCGGATACGCCGCCATGATGGGAATCGCCGGCGGAGTGGTGACAGTGGTCTTCTTCTCGGTTTGGGCGCAAGTCTTCGGACGTTTGCATCTCGGAAGAATACAAGGCGTGGCCCAAATGTTGACGGTCCTCGCGTCGGCAGTGGGACCACTCTTATTGGCACAAACACTTCGGACAACCGGATCCTATAGCTCGATTTTTTTCCTGCTGGCGGGTGTAGTGGCGGCGCTCGGAATCGCGTGTTGGCAAGTGAAGCTACCGCGGCGCAACCCGCCGTCGGAGATCTTTCAAGGATGAATCCACGTCACCGCAGTACCATCTTAATTGTTGCTCTGGCCATTCTAACCAGTAGTTGCGGCAGTCGGGAAAGCTCGAAGTTCGCAGACGGAGAGCGAGATCGCGAGTTCCGACAGATGATGTCCGGTTCGACAATGGTCGGCTATTCGTCGCGTGACAACAAACCGGGCATTTCCGGCGAAGAGCGATATCACATTGACAAGGTGACGCGGCTTGGGGGCGACACATGGCTGTTTCAGACACGCATGGCGTACGCGGGCAAAGAGATCCCCTTCCCCGTTCCCGTCAAGATCCTCTGGGCCGGCGATACTCCCGTGATTACGTTGACGGACATGAGTATTCCGGGTGTCGGCACGTATACCGCGCGCGTGGTCCTGTATCGCGATCGTTATGCCGGTACTTGGAGCGGAAACACTCAGGGCGGCCAACTCTTCGGCAAGATCGTCCGCAACGCACAGAGATAGACTTGTTTCGAGGAAACACGCTTTGCTTACGCGCAGACACTTTCACGCGGCGCTCGGAGCGGGCCTTGTTGCTGGTAGCCGAGTAGCGTCCGGCCAGGTTCCGATCCGCGCCATCACACGACCTCCGAAGTTCCACTGGTTCGCTTATTACGACAAGCTCCAGTTCGACCCGACCGGGCGCTACGTTCTCGGCAACGAGGCCGATTTTGAGCATCGCTCGCCCAGACCGGAGGACGTGATCAAGGTTGGAATGGTCGATCTTAAGGACGGCGATCGATGGATCGAGCTCGGTGAAAGTCGCGCGTGGAACTGGCAGCAGGGATGCATGCTGCAATGGCTGCCCGGCTCAAACGATGAGGTGATCTGGAACGACCGCGTCGACAACCAGTTCGTGTCCCACATCTTCAATGTAAAGACGCGGAAGAAGCGTACGATACCGGCTCCGGTGTACAGCGTGAGCCCTGATGCCAAGTGGGCCGTCTACCCTGACTTTCGCCGGTTGAATCAGACGCGGCCGGGATACGGATACACAGGTATTCCGGATCCGTTCGAATCGGATCTGACGCCCAAGGATGCGGGCATCTGGCGAGCAGACCTGACCACCGGCAAGCAGCATCTCATCATTCCATTCTCAGAGGCAGCCAGTGTGCCGAACCGCCATTCAATGTGGGAACCCACCGCGAAGCACTGGTTCAATCACCTGCTGCATGCGCCCGACGGCAAGCGATTCATCTTCCTGCACCGATGGCGTGGACCGGCGCAGGGCAACGGCTTTGGCACGCGTATGTTTACCGCAAACGCTGACGGCAAGGACCTGTATGTCGTGGACCCATACGGCGGAACATCACACTTCGTTTGGCGTGATCCGCAGCATATCCTCGCCTGGGCAAAGCACCCGTCGCATGGCGAGAAGTTCTACGTGTACCGAGACAAGTCCGAGCAGGTAGAAGTCATCGGCAAGGACGTGATGACCCGCAACGGTCACTGCACGTACCTACCCGGCAATCGTTGGATTCTGAACGATACTTACCCCGACGAGCAGCGTCTGCAGCACCTGTATCTCTACCAGATCGCCACTGGCAAGCGAATGCCTTTAGGCGCGTTTCGTTCTGAGCCCGTTTACGCAGGAGAATGGCGTTGTGACCTGCATCCGCGCTCGAGTCCGGACGGAACGAAGGTGACAATCGACTCGCCGCATGGAGGCGCGGGGCGGCAGATGTATCTGATCGATGTCGCCGGTATTGTCAGAAGCTGAGACACTTGCTATCGGGTGCCCACACTTGAAGTTTAAGGTTTAGCTGCAGCCGGTGCGGGTACACTCCGCGGCGCGGACAACCGAACATAAGCCGAGGCCGCTCGAAGTCGCACTGGCTCCTTCTCATCTGCCAGCAGCGTCGCCATTTGCTTTTGTAGTACGGCAGAGTTCTTCAGCGCCAAACAATGAACCGCCGACGCTCGCAAGGAGGCGTCCTTCTCCTGCAAAGCATCCGTCAAGGCCTGCAATGTTCCGGGATCGTTCTGCTGGCACAGCAACAGAGCAGCCGCAGCACGACCCGAAACTGCCGGATCCGTGAGGATCGACTGCATCGACGAGATTCCCCCGCCCAAGCCCGGGATGGGAGCGAAACCCGCGCCCTGCCGCGCCGCGAATAACAGCGCGGTCCGAGGAGTGTGCATCATCCGGAGAGCTTCGCGCTTTTGCCTGGACAGAAAACTCGAAGACGTCTTATTCTCTCCTTCGAGCACTGCCATCAAGGCGCGCCGTCCCGCGGGATCACGCAGCGCCCACAGCGCCTTTGCGGCGGCGAAGCTCACTTCCGGCACTTCGTCCTCAAGCGCCTTCCGAAGCGCTGCGCGACTGGCGCTACTCTTGACCTCGGACAAACTCGATACAGCAGCAAGCCGCACCTCTACATCGCCGTCCTGCAGCGCATTGATAAGTCGAGAAGCATAAGGCTCGCGCGCGCCGGCCAAGCTCAGCGCCGCCACAGCCTGCTTGCGCGTGTCCGGATTCTTGCTCGCCAGCGCCTCGCCGAGGATGGCGTCCGCCTTCGTGCGCAGATCGTCAGCGGCTTCCGCGCTCCCGAAGAACGCCATTACGACGACTGTCGACGTCAAGATCTTCATCCATTGCCTCCACACAACGAGCCGCACTCAGCAGCTTACCGCGACGCCTGCTGACGCGCCGGCGGCACATCCAGCAGCATCGCTCGCACGGCCCAACCCGTAGCTAGCGACGAGATCCATTGATCGTGCTCATGGGGAAAACCGCTGTCGAAGTACGGCTGAAACTTAGGCGAGCGGCTTGCCACGTGCCATGAACCATCCAACTCTTGCGTATTCTTCAGGAATGCAAGTCCGCGCTGATAGGCAGGGTCCTTCACGTTGAGGCCGCCGCCTTCATGCAAGGCGTACAGCGCTTGCCCTGTGGCATAGGCATCGGCCGGTAGGTTCGCATTCGATGCCCAGCCGCCATTCTTCCGCTGCTGATTCAGGAGCGCACTCGTGAAGCGAGCGATCTTCGCTTTATCGGCTCCAGTCCATTTCAGTCCCAGTAGCAGCATGGCGTAGTCGTCGCCATATAGGGGCTTAGCTTCCTGGAGCCATGCGCCAGCCCTGCGCACACGATCGCCAAATTCAGCCTTGCGTCCGGGCGTTCCGTAGAGCTGCAGAGCCCGCAGCGACATCACCGTCCTGGAGATGGTGCTGTCCGCTGACGGCGAGCGCGCAAAGCCGGACACAATCCATGATCCGTTCTGCTTCTGCATGGCAGCCAGATTGAAGATGAGGGCATCGGTAACCTTATCGGCGGGCGCGTGCATGGCCGCGAAACCCAATAGGGGCGCATTGAGCATGTCCTCGCCCCCCGGAGGATCCATACGCTGAAGCAGTCCTTCGCTCAACCCAAGCCACAGCGACCGCGCCGTCTTCACTTCCTCCTGAGCGGCTTTCTCGTCAATGACAACGCCGCGATCGCGTGCAAGCCCTACCGCCAGAAACGCGGAGCCTTGGTGATGACACGCAACACAGCCGCCGCCGTTGGCGAAGAACAACGGATTGGACTTCTGCAGCGCTGCGAGCGCTTTACTCGCGGATGCGCGGGCATCGGTCGTCTTCGCGTCAGTTAGGACAAGCTCCGAAACAGAAGCGGGCGCGCCGATCCCGAGCGCTTTCAGGGTCTCACGATTTCGAAACTTCAAGGCCCAGTCGATCGCGGTCTCCCCACGACTGCTTTTCGCCGAAGCATCGGCGCCCGCGGCAAGCAGCATTCGAACGATCTCGGGATTCTGGGACTCAGAAGTGACCGCATACATCAGCGGCGTCATGCCTCGCACGTCGCGAGCTTGAACATCTGCGCCTGCATCGAGTAGCGCGCGCACCAGCGCCGGCGGTCCATACGTGCTACCCAGCAGTAACGCCGTGAAGTTTCCTAACTCCAATGCGCCGTTCTTGGTCTTCTCGAATTCTTTCCCGGAGACGGCATTCACCTTGGCCCCTTTCGCAAGAAGAAGCTGCACCAATTCGAGGTTGCCCGCGGAGGCGGCGTTCATCAATGGCGTAAAGCCGGCATTGTCTGCCACGTTGACGTCTACGCCGCGATTGACCAGCATTCTGACAACGGCTGTGTTGTTCGCGAAAGTGGATGCCACCAGCGGGGTAAATCCCATAGCCTTGTCGCGGCAGTCCAGGTTCGCGCCTTTCGCGAGAAGCATCTTCACCACTGCTTCGGATCCATCTTGCTGGGCCGCAACCAACAGCGGGGTCTTGCCAAGGTTGGTGGCCGCATTGACGTCCGCGCCGTGGGCGATCAGGAGTCGAACTTTCTCAAGGCTGTTGATGCCCCACAGCAACGGCGTCGCCCCGAGCGCGTTTTTCGCGTTCGCGTCAGCCCCAGCGTCAAGAAGTACCTTGACCGATTCAGGACTGCCGAACGCAGCGGCATACAACAGCGGCGTCACTCCGCGTTCGCCCTTCACGGCGACCGCATCCTTGCCCGTCGCCAGCTTGTTCAACACTGCAAGTTGATTGTTTCGGATGGCTTGAAAGAAGTCTTCCGCTCCGGCTCCGAAAAGCAATGGCACGCAGCACAGCGCCGCCAGCACGCGATAGGACATGGGATTGAACCTCAGCGCGCTAGTGTAGCGCAGATTCAAGCACAGGTGTCACGGCTAGTTGATACACTTCGTGCTATCGCAATCGTACTTGACCCATCAAGCCGTCTTCAGTAGCTTCGCGGACGATGGAGCTATCAAGGTATGCCCCCGACATGTCTAACGTCAGGGACGTTGGATCGGCTTGTCCGTTTTCATGAAGTCAGCCGCGGCTTCCGCAGCCGAGCCGATATCTTCAGCCCCGGTCTCACGCATAATCCTCTTGGCGCGTCCCACCCAATCGGCATTGTCGCAGTGGACCGACATCAGGAGTCCACCGTTGCGAATACGACCTTCATAGCGCTTGGCTTCGTACTCGGGGATTCCCATTCCAACCAGCGCCCCGATGAAGCCGCCAATCGCTCCGCCGGCCCCTGCGCCGGCAAGCGCCGCGACGATGGGACCTGCCGCGATGAACGGGCCCACCCCGGGGATCGCAAGCGCGCCGATGCCGGTCAGCCATCCCAGTGCTCCGCCGAGCACCATACCTGACGATGCCCCGGCGGCCGTGCCTTCGGGAGCCTTCGTGTTCTTCTCATGCGCGAAGTCTTTCGTGCCCTGGTTGTCCGGAAAAAGGACGGAAATGTCAGCCGGTCGGTAGCCCGCCGCAACCAGAGCATCCACTGCCTCGTTGACCTCGGATTGACTCCGGTAAATGCCGAAAACTGCGGTGTTCTTCTTTGCCATGGTTCTTCGATATTCGACGCCGAGGGCGCAAGAATTGAGACATGACCACTTGGAAGTAAAATTGCTTACTCTTTCCTATAATCGACAATGTGTGTCGATCCAGGTACATTGCAAATGTCTGCAAGCACGATACTTCTAGTCGATGACGAGGATCAGGTACGAGACGTCCTGGGCGACATTCTTCGACGTGACGAGCACATAGTACTGGAAGCTGGTAACTACTACGAGGCCATACGACTCGCCGAAAGCGCCCCAATTGACCTACTCGTCGCTGATGTTTCACTGCCGGGACCCAATGGATGCGAACTGGCCGTGCGGTTGGTGAACCGGCAACCCTCGCTACAGGTGCTGTTCATTTCGGGCTACACCGGCGCAGAAGCATGCCGAGCCTATGGAATTCTTGAATCCGATAGCCACTTCTTAGGCAAGCCGTTCGAACCTGCCGCATTGGTCGCGCGAGTACGAGACTTGCTAAGAGAGTCCGCGGAACATCGATTGGCGTTCACTCGAACGATGCGTGGCGCACGACCTTACTGAATCTCGACCACCAAATACTGCAACTGCCCCAAGCGCTCGATCTGCACCGCCACTGGATCCCCTGGTTTGAACGTCTGCACCGCACTCTTCAGCCCCGCCAGACCGTCCACTTTCGTCTCGTTCAGCGAGTAAATCACATCGCCAGGAAAGAACTCAGAGTCGTTCGTAAGATTTCCCGCGACAACCGCACCGCTCAGCCTGCGAAGCGGCGGCAGCATCGCAGTCGTCTTCGCATCCAGATCCAGCGCCAGAATTTTCAAACTGGCGACGACGTTCGCATCTCCTGCGGCCAGTGACAGCACCTGCTCCGTATCGCGAGGCCGCTCGAGCACCGCCACCTGCTTGGTCAATTTCTCCGATCCGCGGAGGATTTCCAGAGTGATCGTCTCCCCTGCCCTGCGATAAACATTCACTCCGAACTGCCGAGCGTTCTCGAGCGGCTTACCGTTCAGCGTCAGCAGAATATCCTTGATTTGCAGACCCGCCGCCTCCGCCGATCCTCCCGGGACAATATCTCCCACCAGCACGCCCCCATCCTGCCCGAGCTTCAAAGCTGCGGCCAACTGTGGTGTGATCGTCTGCGCCTGAATGCCGATCTGCCCGCGCCGCACCCGACCTGTATCCCGGATCTGCTCAAAGACGCTGCGAACAATATTGCTAGGAGCAGCGAAACCCACTCCGGCATTGGCTCCGGAGTTGGAAAGGATAAACGTGTTTAATCCGACGATGGCGCCTTCCGCGTCCACCAGTGGACCGCCGCTGTTGCCCGGATTTATTGAAGCATCGGTTTGCACGTAGATCATCGGGTGATCGGGTCGAACCTGCCTCGCGGCCGAGCTGACGATGCCCAGTGTCACTGAGTTCTCCAGGCCAAACGGACTCCCAAACGCGAATACCAGTTGCCCCTGGCGTAGCGCTTCCGAATCGCCGAAGCGAAGCGGTGTGAGTCCCTGGTGTGACGTCTTCAAAACCGCGATGTCCGTCTCCCGGTCAATCCCCACCACCTGCGCGGACACAAGTTTGCCCGCAGGCTTGATCACCGATTTCGATGCTGCCAATCGCTCCGCCGGAACCGGAGCCAACACCTGCACCCTGCGAGCAACACCCACCACATGCGCATTCGTCAGGATGTACCCGCCTTCATCCACCACCACTCCCGATCCGCTGGACCGCTCACCCAGTCCGTGCGGAGGCACCGCGATTACCTGGACCACTGAAGGCGTGACGTGCTCTACGATCTGCTCAAAGGAACGGCTGAGCCCAGCCAGGGCAGGCGCCGGAGTACGTGGCGAAGCCTGCTGCCCCGGCAGCGGCGAAAAAGAGGTACCCCACAGCGATAGGAAGGCAAGCACGCGCACCGTCATATCCATTCATGATGCACCCGCTCACCCGCGTGGGCGTAAACTTATCGCCATGCCCGATCGATTGCTGGCAATGTTGGTGATCTGCGGAATGGCGCTGCGGGCGCAAACGTTACCGGTCCGGCACTCGGCCATCCTGCAGGCGATCGATGCTCACGCTCCTGCATCAATCGCGCTGCTCGAAAAGATCGTTAACATCAACTCCGGCACGTTCCATAAAGCCGGCGTCATCGCCGTCGGCAAATTACTTGAGCCCGAGTTTCAGGCGGTCGGCTTTCAAACCCGATGGATCTCCATGGATTCCGTCAATCGAGCGCCTCATCTGGTCGCGGAGCGCAAGGGTGCGCGCGGCAAACGTCTGCTTCTCATCGGACATCTCGATACCGTCTTTGAGCCGTCGAGCCCCTTCCAATCCTTCCAGCGCGCCGGCGACACAGCAACAGGACCGGGCGTGTCCGACATGAAGGGCGGAATCGTAATCATCCTGTCCGCCTTGACGGCTCTGCACAAAGTCGGCGCGCTCCAGGACACATCCATCACTGTCTTCCTCACAGGCGACGAGGAGTCTGCCGGGAAGCCGACTGAAATCTCACGCAAGGAACTCGTCGAGGCGGGCAAAAACAGCGACGCTGCATTATGTTTCGAAGGTGGAGTGCGGATGGATGGCAAAGACTATGCCTCCACCGCGCGCCGAGGCGCGATCACCTGGGAACTGCGGGTAAAATCGGGCACCGGCCATTCGAGCGGCATCTTCGGCGAACGCCTCGGCTCCGGCTCCGTGTTCGAACTCGCGCGAATTTTGAACGCCTTTCACGAGACCTTGCGCGAGCCGAATGTGACGTACAGCGTGGGCTTACTTGCCGGCGGCGCGACCGTGAATGTGAGCGAAAGCGGAGAGGCATCGGTTACGGGTAAACCAAACATCGTGCCCGGTGAAGCTGTCGCTGTGGGCGACCTGCGGACGTTGACGCCGCAGCAGTTCGGGCGCGTGAAGGACAAGATGCACTCCATCCTGGCAAGGAATCTGCGCGGCGCAACCGCGACTCTTGAGTTCCGCGAAGGTTATCCGCCGATGGCGCCAACGCCCGGGAATGCGGCGTTGCTCGGTCACCTGAACGCAGCGAATCGGGCGCTGGGTTTACCAGAAATGGGCGCGCTCGATCCGATGCTGCGTGGCGCCGGCGACATCTCGTTTGTAGCGGAATACGTGGATTCGCTCTCGGGGCTTGGAGCGTATGGCAACAAAGCGCACGCGCCAGGTGAGTCGGTCGATCTGGCGCGCCTGCCCCTGCAAAGCAAACGCGCCGCATTGCTGATTGAGCGCTTGATTAACGAGCCTCGCCGTTAGCCTCGGGCCTGCTTCTTGGCGGCCGCTTTCTGCAGCTCTTTCTTTTCCTTGCGAGGCAGCCGAGACTTGTTCTTCTTCTCCAGCTTGCCGGGCTTCTCTTTTTTAGGGGTATTCGGGCGCGCTGCTTCCGGCGCCGCCGAGGTTTCTTGAGCTTTCTCTTTTTTCGCCATAGTTCGTCGCCCACCATGGTCCCATAGCCGGGTGTCACCGCTGCCATCCCGAATCGGGGCGCGCCTTCTTCAGCGCCATCCATCCCGGATGCAATTGGTGCTTCACGACATCCACGCTCATGCCGAGCATCTCCGCTGCTTCATCCGTAGAAGCGCTTGGAATGCGCAGCAGAATCACGGAACGCAATTCAGGGGCAGAATTTCGTATCGAGCGGTGAGTGCGTCACGATGTCCGTCGCTGCAACTGGACGTTACGCAATCGTTCTTGCAATGCGGAAGGTCGCGAAGTCATCGCCGGATTGCACACTGCGAGTCTACAGATGCAATCACCGCGCCGGCACGACAACGCCTACTTGCCGACCACTCGCAGAGAACGTGTTCGCGAAGAAGCCGCTTCTAAGGGCGCCACTAGCGCAAGCAGCGCTTCCACGCGAGCATTCTGCTCCACAGGATGGCGTAGCGGCCTGCCGGCATGCACCTTGTACCGATTGCGCCGCCCAACCTTGAAGGCGCTCACGTACCCGTCCTCCACTAGGTCAGCGACAATTCTCTGCGCGGCGCGCTCGGTGATTCCCACCTTCTGCGCCACATCCCGCAACCGGATCTCAGGGTCCACCGCGATCGACAGCAACACGTGGCTGTGGTTGGTTAGGAACGTCCAGCCTTCCATAGCCCAAGCCTATCACATATAGGCTCTTTGATACACATCTTTTTATTTACGATTTGCTATTTGCGTCTTGCGATACACGACTTCAATAGCGTATATTGGAAGCCATGGCTTCGCCGCACGGGACCGCTCACCCCACCCCTTGGACACGCACGCGAGGTTTGATTCACGCCGAGCGACAGGACCTTTTTGTTGTGGCGATCTACTCGATTGCCGTGGGGCTGCTTTCGCTAGCCTTACCGGTGGCGACGCAGGCGCTGGTGAACACTGTCGCCTTCGGTGTCGTACTGCAGCCGCTGGTAGTGCTCTCAGTGTTAGTGTTCGCCGCGCTGAGTGCGGCCGCAGTTCTGCAGTGCCTCCGGTTCTGGGTGGTGGAGATGATCCAGCGCCGGGTGTTCGCAAAGTTGGCCACCCAAGTTGCCGACCGCCTTCTGCGCGTCCAGTTGGAGGCGTTTGACCGGCGCAGCGGACCCGAACTGGTCAATCGTTTCCTGGATGTAGTCACCGTGCAGAAGAGCGTCGCGCTCCTGCTCATTGACGGCCTGTCGCTTGTGATGCAGGTGGCCATCGGCATGTTCCTGCTGGCGGCGTATCATCCTTACCTTCTTGTCTTCGACATTGCATTGCTTCTGCTGATCGCATTGGTGCTGTTCGGCCTGGGGCGCGGAGCGGTGCGTACCAGTGTGCAGGAGTCACACGCCAAATACGACGTGCTTGCGTGGCTGGAGGAAGTTGCCCGTCACCGCTTCGCATTCCGCTCCCGGCTCGCGGACGCCTACGCTCGAGAACGAACCACAACCCTGGTAGGAGCTTACCTTCGCGAGCGCGGGAGCCACTTCCGCATCCTCCTGCGCCAGATGATGGGCACGCTCACGCTGCAGGCCTGCGCCACCTCCGCCCTCCTGGGTATCGGCGGCTGGCTGGTAATTGAAGGGCAGTTGACCCTGGGACAGTTGATCGCGGCCGAACTGGTAGTCGGAATGATCGTCAGCAGCCTTGCGAAATTCGGCAAGTCGCTGGAAAGCTTCTATGACCTTCAGGCCGCGATGGATAAGCTCGGCTACCTCACAGATTTGCCGGTGGAGCGGACAAACGGGGAGTCGTTCATGATTGCGGGCGGTCCGGCTGGGCTGCGCCTGCGCGATGTAACGTATTCTTATCCCGGCCACCGGGGCGTTCTGCGAGCGCCTTCCATGGAAATCGCTCCGGGCGCTCGCGTAGCGCTGCATGGCCCCAGCGGCTCCGGCAAAAGCACGCTGCTCGATCTGCTGTTCGCATTGCGGACACCCTCCTCAGGACGTATAGAGATCGACGGTGTAGATTATCGCGAAGCTCGTTTGTCGCTGCTCCGTGACCAGATCGCCCTTGTACGCGACGCCGATATCTTTCCGGGCACCGTGCTGGAAAACGTGCGCGTAGGCTCCCATATCGACGTGGCCGAGGTACGCCGTGCGCTGCACGATGTCGGCCTGCTGGAAGAAGTAGCGGCTTTGCCCGAGGGATTGCAGACGCCTCTTGCTTCCGGCGGCGCCCCGCTTTCGCCCAGCCAGGCGATGCGCCTCGCCATTGCGCGCGCACTGCTTGCCAAGCCTCGTCTGTTACTGCTCGATGAAGTGTTGGATCAGATCGACGACCTAAAGATCCGTGGACCCCTGGTCAAAACCTTGTTTACCGAAAAAGCGCCTTGGACGCTGATTGTTACCACCGAACGCGAAGACCTGTGGCCGCTCTGCGACCAGGTCTTGGCGACGGACCCCAGCGGGGACGTTCATCCCGATTCCCAGATGGCAGTTGCGCAGGAGGCCGGCCGCGCATGAGTGCCGCAGCGCTTCCAAACGTCGCCGTCTCGTACGAGGCCACACCCAACACACTCCGTGTTGCCGCATGGGTGATCGCGTTTCTCCTGGCGAGTTCATTCGCGACGCTGACTTTCGCCCCTTGGCAGCAGAGTGTATCCGGAGCCGGGCGGGTCACAGCGCTCACTCCGCCGGAACGCCAGCAGTCTCTCGATGCGCCTGTTGAAGGGCGAATCGTGAAGTGGCACGTGATGGAGGGAAGCCGCGTCAAGAAAGGCGATCCGATCGTCGAGATCGCCGACATCGACCCCAATCTTCCGCTTCGCTTGCGCGCCGAACGCGACGCGGCGCTGGACCGCGTGCGTGCCGTCCAGGAACGCGAATCGCAGCTCGAAGGGCGCATCCTCGAACTTGAGCAGTCTCTGCAGAATGAACTCGCGGCCGCCGACTTCCGCATCCAGCAAGCCGCCGACCGGATCCGTGGAGCCGAGCAGGCTCTCGAAGCGGGCGAAGCGCGCGCCCTCGTCACTCGCCAGAACCTGGAGCGCCACAACTCGCTGTTCCCGAAAGGACTCGTCTCGCAGCGCCAGTTGGAACTTGCGCAGGCCGAAGCGGAAACCGCTAGCGCCGATTTGAAGCGAGCTCAGGCGGCTCTCGACGAAGCGCGCAATTTTCGGCGTACAGCCGAAGCCGAGCGTGCACGCGCCGTGAACACAGGCACGGCTCTTATCCAGGATGCGAGAGCTTCGCGCGGCTCTGCGCGCAGCGACATCGCCAGCGCGAGGCAGGCGCTCCAGCCGATTGAAGTACGTTTGAATCGTCAAGCCACTCAGACGGTGCTAGCTCCCGCCGATGGAACCATCTTCCGCTTGATGGCGCAGCCCGGAAGCGCTGTGATCAAAGCAGGCGATGAAATTGCGTCTTTCGTGCCGGAGAACTCCTCGCCTGTGATGGAGATGTGGGTGAACGGCAATGACGTGCCGCTGCTCAGTCCCGGTCGCCACGTCCGGCTGCAGTTCGAAGGCTGGCCGGCCGTGCAGTTCGTCGGGTGGCCTTCGGTTGCGGTGGGAACCTTCGGCGGCCGCGTGATGTTGGTCGATTCCACCGACGACGGGAAAGGTAAGTTTCGCGTACTTGTCGGTCCCGACCCGAACGACAAGCCTTGGCCGTCCACACTGTATTTGCGGCAAGGCGTTCGCGCGAAGGGCTGGATTCTGCTTGAAACCGTGCCGCTTGGCTTCGAGCTTTGGCGGCAGTTCAACGGCTTCCCGCCGAGTGTCGGCGATCAGCCTCCTTCAGACAAGGCTGGCGCCGCGGGGAAGGCGAAATGACCGCGCTCGTGCGGGTATTCCTGGCGCTGGCGCCGGCGCTTGCCGTCGCGCAGACGCTTCGTCTGGAAGATGTCCTTGATTCGGTCCAGCGGCACTATCCTCCTCTGCTCGCCGCATTGCAGGAGCAGGCTCTGGCTGACGCGGAAACGCTGCAGGCCGAAGGGCGCTTCGATGTGGTGGTTCGCGGACGATGGGATTCGGACAATCTTGGTTACTACACCAACCGGAGGTGGGACTTCGGCTTT
>DASQDN010000714.1:0-2593 GCA_035634155.1 Bryobacteraceae bacterium
GGACCCATTCGCCGGCGCCTCCCGTGCGGGCCACGATCGATGAGATATTCACGATAGCTCCGCCGCGGCCTCCGTGGCGCGTCGACAGCCGTTTGACCGCTTCCCGCGCGCAAAGGATGGTTCCGGTGACGTTGACCGCCAGGACCTCGGCGAGCGTGGCGCCCTGTATCGAATCGACTCGGGAAAAGCCGCCAGTAATCCCGGCGTTGTTGACCAGCGCTCGGAGGAGCCCGAGTTCCCGCTCCGCTGTCTGGAAGAGGTGGAGGATGTCGGCTTCCTTGGAAACATCGGCTTGGATGGCTGTGGCCCGTGCGCCTTCAGCCACGCAGTCGCGGACCACACCGGCAGCGGCGTTCTGGTCCTTCAAATACGAAATTGCGATGTCGTTTCCCGAGCGCGCCAGCAGGCGCGCACACGCGGCTCCTATGCCTCGGCTTGCGCCGGTAACAATGACGACGGGTCTCATTGGTCCGAGTCTAGCGGGTGCGCAGAATCCAGATGAAGACCGGGCCGCCGACCAGGGACGTGATAACACCAACCGGGACTTCCGCAGGCGCGAGCGCGACTCGCGCGATCGTATCGCACACCGCAAGAAAGACCGCGCCGATCAAGAAGGACGCCGGCGCAAGGAGCCGGTGATCGGCTCCGAAGCCGAGCCGGATCGCGTGCGGCACGATCAGTCCGACAAACCCGATGGGTCCGGTGAGCGCGGTCACGGCGCCTGTGAGAATCGACCCGATGATGTAGCCTGCCATCAGCGTGCGTCCGGTGTTGACGCCGCGTGCGGCCGCCCATTCATCTCCCACCGCGATTAGGTTCCAATCGCGAGCCGTGGAGAAGCAGAAGAGGGCGAGCGGGAGCACGCACGCTGCCAGCCAGCTCAAGGTAGACATCGACACCGATTCAACGCCGCCCATCAACCAGCGCGCAATGGCGAAGGACTGGCCGAACGTTGCGAAGCTGTGCAGGAACACGATTCCGGCCATGCAGATGCTGTTGATTGTTACTCCCGCAAGCAGCAGCGTGAAGGGCGAAAGCCCACGTCGATCCATCGCCACCCCGAGCACGATAAAGAGAGTGATGGCCGCGCCCGCCATGGACGACATCCAGATGGATTGCATCCCGAGACTGATCGCGAGCACGGCGCCGAAGGAGGCGCCGGCCGAGACACCGAGGGTGTACGGCGTTGCCAGCGCATCGCGGAGCAAGGCTTGAAAGAGGACGCCTCCCAGCGCGAGCGCGCCGCCGGTCAACATCGACAACAGGACGCGGGGGAGGCGCACTTCGAACAGGATGGCGTGATCGGGTTCGACTCCCGCCCATGCTTGCGTGTAGCTGATGCTGGACGAACCAATGAGAGGCAGGCCGAGGGTAGCGGCAAAAGCAACCGCGCTGCATATCCCCAGCACCGTCCACACGCGCCTAGCTTCCATACTGAATCCAGGGACGGCCCGTGGGACCTTGCAGGATGTGCGCGTCGACGTGGAACACATCTTTCAATCGAGCGCTTTTAAACACGTGCGCGGGCGTGCCATCTGATACGATTTGGCCGTCGCTGATCAGTACGACTCTGCTTGCATAGGCGCTGGCGAGATTCAGGTCGTGTGTCACCGCGATCGCGAGCACGCCCGAATCGCATAACGTGCGGAGAAGTCGATAGAGGCCGAGTTGATGTTCGATGTCGAGGAAGGCCGCGGGCTCATCGAGCAGAAGTACGGACGGCATCTGCGCCAGCGCGGACGCGACGACTACCCGTTGCTTTTCGCCGCCGCTTAAGGTGCGGAAGTCGCGTTCGCGGAACTCGGTGACGCCGGTGAGTTCCATCACGCGGCGTACTTGATAGCGATCCTCATCGGACTCAAAGAGAGCTCCGGCAAACGGGTGGCGTCCCATGAGAACGACTTGCTCTGCCGTGAAGGGGAAGTCGATGCGAATGCTCTGCGGCACCAAGGCGACTTCGCGCGCGAATGTCTTCCGGTCCCAGCGGCGCACCTCTTTGGCTCGATACAGACATGAGCCCGAGTAGCCCGCGCGGAGGCCGGACATCGCGCCGATAAGCGTGGACTTGCCTGCGCCATTAGGTCCGATGACCGTAACGAACTCGCCGGGTTCGAAAGCGCAGGAAAGCCCGCGGAGTACCGCCTTGCTTCCGTAACGGACTCCGAGGTCGATGAGCTGAAAGCCTTCGATCAAGGCTTCAGTCCTGGATGGAAGAGCTCAGCCATGACACGAGCCAACTCGATGACTCGCGGGCCGGGGTGCACGTAGAGGTCTGAAGAGACGATGTGCACGCGGTTGTTCTTCGATGCCGGGATGCTGGAATACTTCCGCCACATCGCGACCTCTTTTTGTTGTTGGTTGGGGGTGAGCGTGGAGGCGTCGGGATGCTCGCCCATATCGATGATGACGTCGGGCTTGCGGGCCAGAATCTCTTCCATGCTTACCTTCGGATAACCCACCACCGAGTCGTCAAAGATGTTGCGGCCGCCCGCGATCTCCATCACTTCGGACAGGTAGGATCTTTTGCCTACGGCGATGATGCCTTCCAGGGCGCCCGGCGTGCGGCCGACTACGAACGTGACGCGGGCAGGCG
>DASQDN010000715.1:0-3555 GCA_035634155.1 Bryobacteraceae bacterium
ATGCAATAAGCGCGATTCGCGGCGAGTTCCCGGAAGCACGTATCGTAATTCTGACAACTCACGCCGGCGATGTTCAAGTTTCCCGCGCTTTCAAGGCGGGCGCACAAGGCTACTTGTTGAAGGGCTCTTTGAGAAAAGAATTGCTGGAGACGATCCGCGCAGTCCATGCCGGCCAAAAGCGCCTCACGCCCGAGCTCGCCGCTGAAGTAGCCGAGCACGTGAGCGACGACGTCTTAAGTCCACGAGAAGTCGATGTACTGCGGTTGATCGCGGGGGGCAATGCCAACAAAGAAATCGCTTCGCAGCTATCGCTGACGGAACAGACGGTGAAGAGCCACGTCAAGAGCATTCTTTCCAAGCTTCGCGTTGACGACCGGACCCATGCTGTCACCGTGGGATTAAAGCGCGGAATCATTGAATTTTAGACGCATAACATACCCCAAAAGAGGGAGTGCGAACCCGTCTTTCGAGGGTGTTGATCACAGCGCGAACTCTCTACAATTGAAAGGGATGCGGCTTTGCAGCGTCTATTTTCAACTTTTCCGAATAGCTGGCCCGGTGTCGGGCTCCTGCTCCTGCGACTTTGCCTGGGTGCCGCTCTTACCTACTTCGGCGCCGACGGTCTCTCACGGAAAGCTTCGGGACCGGTTTTGTCCGCGCAACATCTGATCGCGACTGCAGGCGGCATCTGCCTGGCTGCCGGTCTGTGGACGCCGGTAATGGGAACCCTCGTTGCGCTAGACGAGGTGTGGATCGCATTGTCCCGCTACACTTCGCGAGGAGAAGACAAGTGGATTCACATCTCCCTAGCCATCCTGGCCCTCAGTTTGGCGATGCTGGGCCCTGGCGCATACTCGATTGACGCTCGCCTCTTCGGCAGGAAGCGGTTTGATATCGATCGGAGAAGAGGTAAAAAACGTTGATAGGGTCCAGCTCGAGAGACTGGAACGTCGCCACACTGCGGATGTGATGCCATGCCTCGGCAGTGGACATCCACGAGCATGCAGCCGATCACACGCGAAGACTCCCGCGTCAAGCTGCGCGCGGCGAACAAAAACGGTTCGCTCAGGCAGCGGCACTAAACTGGCCCTGCCGTTTCGCACCCTCCACTGAGTCATTTGATGGTATTTCGGGCGCCGTGATTCGGCTTCTGTCGGTCCTTGGAAACGAATGGCCATCGTGTCGACAATCACGATTGAGCACGAATCCGCCGCGCCGGGCGTTCCTCGGCTCACGTCGACATGGTGGGCGCAACGCCCTCTTTCGCGGAGGGCAGCCGCCAACATGATCGTGGCCCCAATCGATGCGTGAAGGTACACCATTGGCGGCTGAGGCATCCGCCTCAGCGATGGTTGCAACCGCGGCGAAAGCGCACGGCCCCTCCTGAGGCCACCGCGATGCGAGGGTAGGAGTAGTCCAAGTAATCCAATCTTACGGAGGCAGTCCATAGCTTCCTTAGAGAACTGCCCTGTCTTGTCAATTTGCCCAGCAGATGGCGCCAGCATGTCGGTCGCGATATCGCCTGGCGTACAAAACGGCGTCAGCGGTGAAGTGCTCACGTACACCGTTGTCGCCCGCGTCGCTCCATCAGGTCGAGGCGCTGGGAGCATCGATCCGACTGGTGGCGCCACATCGAGGGGCCTGTCGGAGCTTGCCGCTCGACGTGTCGTAGGAGCACTGCTAGCCACAAGTGCGGTCGGTGCTCTTCACTGTCGAGAGGTCGACTCCGCGCACCGATACTTGCCGTCGAAAACGGCTAGACACGGTATTCAGGTGGGAGGCGGCGATTAGTACAGCTCCACAGAGATAGTTTGGCATGGAAGTACGCCGGCGCCTGTAGGCTCGTGGCGGCCCGTCGACTCCGCTGGTTGTCTGCCGCCTCAGGCCTTCTCGCGCTTCGCCGCTGTTTTCAATGTGTTACCGCACGGTCTCTAGGTTGCACGTCAAGATTCAGCGCGACGCTCCCGCAGGGCGCAGTTCCACCGGATTGACGGAAGAATAGTGGCTGCGAAGCGATGCGGGTCTTCACCTCCGCTGAACGAAAGTTGGTGAGATGACCAGTGTAACGGCGGGTATCCCAGCCCCGAGCAGGATCCCGGGCACAGCGAACTAGATGACAAACAGGAGGGAATAAATGAAGCTTCAACGAATTACTGCGATCGCTGCCGTTGGCACGTCGATGATCGTGGCCGGCGCGCTGGTGGCCGCACAAGACCGGTTCACCCTGCAATCGCCGAGTGGCATCGCATTCTCGGAATTTAAAGGCTACGAAGCATGGCAGATGATTGCTCCGAGCGATCCCGATAACGCTGGGGGATGCGGTACAGCCCCGGCTCCAGGTTGCATCAAGGCGATTCTAGGAAACCCCGCGATGATCAAGGCGTACAGCGAGGGGATCCCGGCCAACGGCAAACCTGTTCCCGACGGCGCTGTGATGGCGAAACTCGAGTGGGCCAAGAAGCGCCACACCGCTCCCCCTTATGCCGCCACAGTACCCGGCGCACTGAGCGAGGTGTCCTTCATGGTGAAGGACTCAAAGCGATTTCCGAAGACGGACGGCTGGGGATACGCGACGTTCAGGTATGACGCCGCCACGGATGACTGGAAGGCGTTCGGCGACAATGCGGCGTTCGCGAACAAATGTCACGCATGCCACACTCTCGTAAAGACAAACGACTTCGTTTTCACCGACTACCCCAAAAGGTGAAGTGACGTGACTGAAAGAATCGATCACGATCGCCGGTCTTGCGTGCGTGCAACTACAATGGCCATCGCAGCGGCGAGCCTTGGCCTTCCCTTCAATGGAGAAGCAAAGCAGCACGGATCTCGTGAGTTCGCGGCTATTGGCGCTGCAGCGGAATGGCTGAATTCGCCGCGCCTCACGCCAGCAAGCCTCGCGGGCAAAGTGGTGCTCGTGGACTTCTGCACCTATACCTGTATCAACTGGCTTCGCACGCTGCCCTACCGGCGGGCCTGGGCACAGAAATACCGGGAACAGTTCGTCCTCATCGGTGTGCATACACCCGAGTTCGCATTCGAGCGAGACATCAACAACGTCCGTCGTGCGCTTCGCGAGTTGCGTGTCGAGTATCCCGTCGCGATCGATAACGATTACAAAATCTGGCGTGCTTTCAGGAATCAGTACTGGCCTGCCCTGTATTTCATTGATGCGCGCGGACGCCTTCGGCGGCATCACTTCGGTGAGGGCGAGTACGAACAGTCGGAGCTAGCCGTTCAGGGGCTGCTCGCGGAAGCGGGTGTTGCCGGAGGCCGAGGTCATGTCGTAGTGGCGGAGGCAAGCGGGGTGGAAATGGAAGCCGATTGGAACGACCTGAAGTCCCCGGAGACCTACATCGGTCATGATCGCATGCGGAACTTCACATCACGCGGAAGTGCGGACTTGGACCGCCGCCGAATGTATGAAGCACCAGCGCGTCTGAGACTCAATCAATGGGCCATTGCCGGCGAGTGGACACTGGGTCGCCAAGGCGCGGTCCTGAGCAGTCCGCACGGACGAATCATGTACCGCTTTCATGCAAGGGACGTTCATCTCGT
>DASQDN010000716.1:0-10311 GCA_035634155.1 Bryobacteraceae bacterium
TCCTGACCCCGGCGTAATCGCGACAAGTCCGGCCACCGCGCCCGAAATGCCGCCAAGGACGCTCGGCTTGCCGTGCTTCATCCACTCGGCGAGAACCCAGCCCAATGCTCCCGTCGCTGCGCCGAAGTGCGTTGCCACGAATGCGCTCGTCGCAAGCGCGCCGGCGCCTAACGCGCTGCCCGCGTTGAAACCGAACCAGCCTACCCAGAGCAAGCAGGCCCCGATAAAGCTCAGCACCAGGCTATGCGGCTTCATGCTCTCGCCGCCGAATCCCAGGCGCTTTCCGAGATAGATCGCGCATACCAGCGCGGAGAAGCCAGAGGTGATGTGAACCACCGTACCGCCCGCGAAGTCTAGCGCGGGAATCGCGCCCGGTCCACCGAGGAATGCATTCAACAGACCGCCCTTGCCCCACACCATATGGGCCATCGGCAAATAAACGATCAATAGCCACAGAACGCTGAACAGCAGCATCGCGCTGAATCGCATGCGTTCGGCGAAGGCGCCGCTGATGAGCGCCGGCGTAATGATGGCAAACATCAACTGGAAAACCATGAAGGTCTGCTGCGGGATCGTGGCCGCGTAATCGCCGTTCGGCTCAGCGCCGACACCGTTCAGGAACAGGTAACGCAGATCCCCGATGAACGCATTCCCCTCACCGAAAGCCAGACTATAACCGCAGATCGCCCAAACGACTGTAACTACGGCCATCAGAATGAAGCTCTGCATCATGGTGCCGAGAACATTCTTCCTTCGTACCAGGCCACCATAAAACAGCGCGAGTCCAGGGCCCGTCATCATCAGAACCAACGCCGAGCTGACTAGCATCCAGGCGTTGTCACCTGACGACTGGGCCGACTTAACCGCAGTGTCCAGAGCCGCCATCTTGTCGTCCTGCGCAAAAGCGGCGGTTGCGAGAAGTGGCAGCAGGAGCCGCATGTATCGATTGGAGAGCATCTAAACTCCTCTTGTGATTTTGGTGCTTGAAGACATATCTACTATGCAACGCCGAATCGATTTGCGGAAGCTCAACGTTTCAATCGAAGCGATACAAATTTTCTATTGGCGTCGCGCCGGGCACTGCGACTAACATGGAAAACGTCTCAGTCGACGAACATTCCCTAACATTGGAGAACACTTCTTCAAATGAGTTGCTCTACGTGTGTCCGCTTGGGCCTTATGTTGCTGGTTGGAGGCCTTGTCTATGCACAGACTCCCGCTCCGGCGCCAGCGCCAGAACCGGCCCCTGCCTCGACTCCGGCGTGGTCCGCCGGTCCGATCGACTTTAGCGGACTGGTGGACGGTTATTACAGCCTTAACTTCAATCATCCAGCCTCAAAGAACAATACCTGGCGCAACTTCGACGCCAAGGCTAACCAGTTCAGCCTCAACATGGCGAAGCTCACAATGGAGCATGGCGCCGACCCGGTAGGTTTCAAGTTTGAGATTGCTGGCGGTCGCGCCATGGAGATCTTCCACGCCACCGAGCCGGGAGGTATCGAGGTCTACAAGAACATCCTTCAGGCGTACGTCAGCTTGAAGCCCACGACTTGGAACGGAGTGCAGTTCGACTTCGGTAAGTTCGTCACCAGCGCGGGCGCGGAGGTCACCGAAACCCACCTGAACTGGAACTATTCACGTGCCCTGTTGTTCGCCAACGGCCCGTACTATCACTTCGGGTTACGCACGACTATTCCAGTGGGCAGCCACTTCACGGGCGGCTTTCAGCTTGTGAACGGATGGAACAATGTGGAAGATAACAACAGCGGAAAGACCGTCGGTCTCACTGCGGCCTTCACTGGATCCAAGTTCCTCTGGGCCAACAACTATTACGTTGGCAACGAGAAGACCGACACCGAGGTGACCGAGGCGGGCGACATTATCAAGGTTCGCGCCCCTGGCATCCGCCACTTCTACGACACCGTGCTTTCCATCAACCCTAGCGGCAAGGCCAGCATGCTTTTCAACTTCGACTACGGCGTTGATAAGAATGAGAGTGGACGCAACAACGTGTTCTATGGCTACTCCATCGCCGGTCGTGTCCTCGGCGGCGACCACTTCGCCCTCAGCCCTCGCTTTGATTGGTATCACGACCGCGACGGCTTCATCACCACCGTTGCGCAGAAGATGAAGGAATTCACCATCACCGCTGACTGGAAGTGGAGCGAAGGACTTCTCAGCCGGTTCGAATACCGCCGTGACTGGTCGGATCAGCCCTTCTACGATCGCGGCAACGGCATCATGAACTCGAAAAACATGAACACGCTGTTGGTCGGCTTTATCGCGTACTTCGGACCCACGCGCTAATCTTTAAGCGCATCCGCTACACAGGGGCTCTTCCCGGGCCCCTTTTTTCTGCCCGCTCCGGCCTACCTTTTCGCGATATATTCGTTCCATACCCTCATGAACTCCGATGATTCCGGTCTTTCCGGTCTTCAGTTCGACCGCGTTGAACCGGCAAACTCAGCACAGTTGTCGTGCGTCGCCTGCAACACACCCATTGAAGGACAGTATTTTGCGCTGAATGGACATACCCTTTGTCCCGCGTGCGCCGACATGCAGCGGCCTCAACTCGCCAAGCCGTCTTCTCGTGATTACCTCCGCGCAGGTCTATATGGCGCCGGCGCGGCGCTGGCTGGAACGACGTTATATTTTGCGATTCTCGCGCTTAGCGGATACGAAATCGGATTGATTGCCGTCGCTGTGGGCTGGCTGGTTGGCAAGGCGGTGCAGAAAGGGGCTCGCGGCATAGGCGGACGAAAGCTCCAGATCATGGCCGTCGTCTTGACGTACTTCTCGATCGCGGGCAGTTACATGCCGCTCATCATCAAATACGCCATCGAAAATCGTCCCGGGCAGCAACAGCAGCAGCAAACGAAATCGCAAACCACAACACCAGCGCCGTCCGACCGGAGTACGAAAGCGCCTGTTGTGGAAACGGCGGCTCCTGCGATGAGCGTCGGCGACTTCGCGGCCGGCCTTCTGATGCTGTTCGGCTACTGCCTTATACTGCCCTTCATGCAGGGCCTCAGTAGCATCATTGGTCTCTTCATCATCTTCATTGGCCTGTTCGAGGCATGGAAGCTGAACCGGCGCGTGCCCCTCGTTCTGGAGGGACCGTTTGACGCGCCGGCTCCGGCGGCAACCGCCTGATGGCCGACCAGGCATTCTCCGCAGCCACGTGTCCGCAATGCGGAACCAGGCTGCCCGCTCTTGCGCTCGCATGTCCGAACTGTCAGCGCCTGGTTCACGCCGAGCAGCTTCAGAACATCTCCGAGGAGGCGCGCCAGGCCGCCGCACGCGACGATCGCTCGGAAGAACTCAGGCTATGGCGTTCCGCCCTTGATCTGCTTCCGCAGGACAGCAGGCAGTACATCGCGATCGAGCAGCGGGTCGTGGAACTCAGCCGTGTCGTTGACGCCAATCCGCCTAAGGCGGAGCATCGGGCGCCCAAGTGGATCAAGGCGCTGGGTCCGCTTGCGCCGATTCTTCTGATCCTTTGGAAGTTCAAGGTTGTCATCCTCGCCGTGCTGAGCAAGGGCAAGCTCCTGATCTTCGGGCTGAGCAAAGTGAGCACGTTCTCCACCATGCTCCTGTCCATAGGCGCTTACTGGACGATCTTCGGATGGTGGTTTGCCGTCGGACTTGTCCTCTCCATCTACGTCCATGAGATGGGACACGTATATGCGCTGCGTCAGTTCGGCTTCGCGGCTTCCGCCCCGACTTTCATACCGTTCCTTGGCGCGTTCGTGCGCATGAAGCAGCACCCGATCTCGCCCTTTGAGGACGCGCGCGTGGGACTCGCCGGACCCATCTGGGGAACCGTGGCAGCTATCGGCCTGTTCATCGCCTATAACATCACCGAAGCGGGCGTGCTGGGCGCCATCGCGCATTTTGCGGCGTGGCTCAATCTCTTCAACTTGATTCCGGTGTGGCAGCTCGACGGAGCGCGAGGAATGCGAGCCCTGACGCGAACGCAGCGTGCGATCCTTCTCGCGGTCATGGTGGCGATGTTCGCCGTCACCCGAGAAGGTTTTCTCATCATCCTGGCCGGCCTGACGGGCTGGCGACTGATGACGAAGGACTGGCCGGACGAAGGCGATCCTAAGGCTCTGGTTCAGTTCTGCGGGCTGATCGTCGTGCTCGCGATTCTGATGGCGATTCCGGTTCCGGAGGCGGCGGGGCGCAGATGATTAGATTCTTGGCTTGTGGCTTCGTTTTGGTCTCGGTCGCCTTCGTTCAAGACCAAACGCCCGTCGCCGAGGCTGATCCGCAGAGGCTTTCTAACAATCGCATCTACACTTCGGAACGCGCGCTTTTCCGCACGACGGCGAACGCACTTCTGGTTCAGGCGGTCTCAAAGCTTCCACCCGGCGCCGCGTTGGACGTCGCCATGGGACTCGGCCGGAACAAATGGGACCTCATAGTGCTCGCGTACTTCTTCCCGCGCGATATAGTGCCCAACCTCCGTGAAGCCTTACGTCCCGGTGGGTTGCTCTTGTTCGAGTATTACCACAAGGACGCCCAACGCGTCCGGCTCATCGACGGCCTCCGCGTCCTGCATATCAGCCTGCTGGACTGAGAGGACCTTTTTGCTGCGCTGCGGCGTATCCGGATGGCAATACGCGAGCGCATGCAACAAATAATGTGAAAGGAAAGCGCCTCGCGCGGCATTCCTCCCAAAAGGAGATTTCTTCGTGCCCGTCAGGCTGCTCTTGTTCTCGTTTGCCGTCAGCACTTTGTTGGCGCAACCGGCGCAGCAACTCGAGGTCGCTGTTCAGGAATCGCTTTCCAAGCTTCTGCAAATGGTTCGCACCGTCGAAGCGCCGAACTGGACGCGACTCCTGGCGCCGACTGCTGACAAAACTACGACCCCTGCGCTCCTGCGTGAACTCGGTTTGCGCCTGCGGCCCACTAGCGACCGCCCGATGTCCGAGCTGAGCGCGCCGATTCTGCTTGTCAGCCGCGTCTCGCTCCAAACGCCGGAGCGAGCAGGCGCCTGCGTGTCGGTGATGCGGTTCGGATCTGTCGTCAACGAGACATTGGCGGTCTACGATCTTACAGCCATTCGGATCGGAAAGGAGTGGAGAATCGGCTCTCTCGTGTCTACGGGAGCTTGCAGATACTCACTGGTCCAACTCGCGGACGCACCGGAGAAACAACTCCAAGCCCCGTAGGTGCTCAGGGCCGAGTTCGAATTCGACATGGCGTGTCAGGTACGTGCGCACCACGTCCTCGGGAAAGTCGCGCTCGCGGGAATTCGATCGCACGATGTCCTCCAGGTGATCGAGACCAAACCGGCATGAGTCAACAAAGATTTTCCGGTATTCCTCCGCCATAAATTGCTGAGGGCCTGACCACAAGGCGAACACCATCGGTAATCCAGTTAATTCGAACCACTCGACTCCAAGATCCAGCCAGGCGTAGGGGAGGGAATTGGGTTCGATTCGCAGAGCAGGGTCGCCAATAATCAAGGCTGCATCGCAGTCCTGCAGCATACGATCCAAGGTCGGCGCAAGGGTCCGGATCTCGGGCCGGCATCCATATTTCCGCGCAAGAATTACGCGGGCCAGCATCACCGACGTCCGGGAACTGGAGTCGGCGGCGAGCGTCCGAATCTGTTCAAACGGTGTCTTGCTGATCAGCAGGATGCTGCGCACAGCGCCCGTGCAGGCTATCCCCACCTCGGTCATGTAAGGAAGCGTAAGTCGCTGGACCTCGGCCACCGGCAGGATGCCCAAGTCGGCATCGCCGCGCGCGACTCTATCGGCGCACTCGGAGGGAACGGAGAAGCTAAGGTCGAAAGCGCCGGCCTGTGGGCCATACAACATCCCCCAAACAAGAGGGACCGTATTGAGGAAACTGACCGCGCAAACCCGCGGCCGAAAGGCCGGCAAAACCTGAGTCAAGGCGCAGTGTAGCATTATAGAGTGCTCCGCCTACGTCGAATTGTGTCGACCGGGCCTGATTTGCGACCGTGAAGTGCTTGTAACTATATGAAAACATCTGCCTTGCTCTGGGCCGCCGGGATCGCGGCAATGCTGCCTTTTGCCGCCGTGGCGCAGACGGATCTGAACAAGACCCCGTCCCGCGTACTTGGCCACCCGACTTTGAACTTCCGCAGTTCCACGCCGAATGTGGTTGAGGGGCGTTCCCTTTTCTCGCCGTGGGCTGTGGCCGTCGATACTACCTCGACACCCAACGCCATCTTTGTCTCGGATACGTTCAACAACCGAGTGCTCGGATGGCGTGACGCCCTCACCTTTCAAAACGGCGCTAAGGCGGACCTGGTTCTCGGGCAGCTTGACGAACAATCGACCGAGCGCCTCGGTCCCAACGGGAACTCATCGCGAAACCTGGGCTTCACGCTTCCCGGAGCGCTCGCGATCGACAGCAAAGGCAGCTTATACATCGTCGACACCGGCAATAATCGAATCCTCCGCTTTCCTAAGCCCTTCGCGAATAATGACGAAGTAAAACTCCCGGATCTGGTTATCGGTCAGGGCGGCTATACTACCGGAAATCCGAACTTGGGCGGGGTGAACGAGTTTAGCGTCGCGGTCGGTTCCGGCAACTCCTTCGCCCAGTCCGGACTCGCGTTCGACCCCCAAGGAAACCTGTGGTTTACTGACGCGTTGAACCACCGCGTGTTGCGGTACCCCAAAACGGCCCTAGATGCAGGAACAAACCGGCCCGCCGCTGACGTTGTGCTGGGCCAGCCCGACTTCCGAACCAATGCCGCGCCCTCGGCCACGGGACTGCGCCTCAACAAGGCTGTGCTCAGCACGCCTTCCGGCATCGGTGTGGATAACGGCGGGCGCGTTTACGTGGCCGACGCGAATTCCCGTGTACTGGTGTTTACTCCACCTTTCAGCAATGGCAAGGAGGCCGCCAGAATCGTCGGCATCGGAATTCAGCCGGCGGCGGGCCAGCAGTTTACGGCTTTCGAGTCGGTCTTGGCGGGCCCTGAAGGTATCGTGGTCTTGAACAACCGGCTCGTCGTTTTCGACACTGCGACCAGCCGTATCATGCGCTACGACCCGTTCACCGAATGGCCGGCTGAGAGCGAAACGCTCATCTCGCCCCCGGCGAAAGAGGTGATCGGGCAGACCGACTTCTCGGGCGAACGGCCCAACCGCCTTCTACCCGAGCCCAATGCGAGCACGGTCTCGCGGCCTGTCGGCGGGTACGCCGCCGGCAATGATCTCTACGTAGCCGACACGGGAAATAACCGCGTCATGGTTTTCCCGAATTTCAGCAGCACGGCAACACGGGTGCTCGGGCAGCTCGACTTCAATCACAATTCCGTCAATATTACGGAAGGACGTGAGCTTTGGACGTTCAACGGCTTCACGGGCGCTGCCGGCTCCGGTGTCACCCTGGCCGACGGCGGCGGCATCATCGTTGACAACTATTCCAATCCGCCCCGCCTGTATATCGCTGACAGCTACAATAACCGCATTCTCGGATACCGGGACGCGCGCCGCGTTCGTCCGAACGATCCCGCGGATATCGTCATCGGTCAAAACGACCTCAGCCGCACGCTGGTGAACGCGCCGTTCAACAACCCGGACAACCGAACTGATTCGGGTCTGTTCCGACCAACCGGTTTGGCCGTCGACACTAATGGCGATCTGTTCGTCGCCGACACCGGGAACGGCCGCGTGCTCCGCTTCCCCAACCCGTTTGAGCAGACCATCCCAACAGGTGAGCGTCGCCGCGCGAATCTTGTCCTCGGACAGCGCAACTTCAACGATTGGTTCACCGACGCCTCGCGCGTCAATATGGCCGCGCCGTTCGGCGTTGCCCTTACCGTGGAGCGCCATCTGGTCGTTTCAGACGCGGCCCACAATCGGGTACTCTTCTTCCGTCGTCCCGCTGGCGGCGACTTTACCAACGGCATGCCGGCCGAGCGTGTCTTCGGGCAACCCGATTTCACCACCAGCGCTCGAGCGACCGGCGGCAATCGCATGTTTAGCCCTCGGCACATCGCGCTTGACACTGACGACAGGTTGTACGTCGCGGACGCCGGAAATAACCGAGTCCTCATCTTTGATCGCGTCACCACCGCGCCCAACGATCCGCCCGCGGCGTTTCCCATTACGGGGCTGACCGGGGTGCAATCAGTATGGGTGAGCCCGTTGACCGGCGAGATCTGGGTCGCCGCTACTCGTCAGAACCAGGCGCAGCGCTTCCCCCGCTTCGAACGCCTGACCCTCGGCATCCGCACCGACTACGACATTCCCATCCAGAATCCTCTGGCATTGACTCAGGATCAGTTCGGCAACCTTTATGCTGTCGATGCCACGAACCGCGTCGGCATCTTCTACAACGGCCTTCGGAGCCAGATCGCCGGCAATTATGCCGAACGTGCCATCGCGCCTGGTACCTGGGCCGTAGTCCGGCCCCGCACTGCAGGCGCCGTATTCACGACCGAGACCAGGGTGTTCAATGAGATCCCGAATCCGGTTCCCCTTCCGAAGGAGTTGGCGGATATCGAGGTTCTGATCAACGATCGTCCAGTACCGCTGTACTTCGTTTCACCGCAGCAGATCAACTACCTGGTGCCTTACGATTTCCCCGAGTCGGGGACTGCGGAAGTCCAGGTGGTGAAGAAGTCGGTGGGCCAGATTCTGGGAGCATCGACAGTTCCGCTCTCCCGCGTCGCCCCGGCGCTCTTTGTCGCCGATGCAAGCGAGCAGGGTCAGCTTGCCGCTGTTAACCAGGACGGCACAATCAACACGCCCGCCAATGCGGCAGCGCGTGGCAGCATCATTTCGCTGTATGGCACCGGGATGGGTCCTGTGGAGAATCCGCCCGCGGAAGGTGACGTTGCCAAGGGCGCCTCAAGAGGTTTGGAGGCGATCCGGGTACTCATCGGCGATAGCGGCTTCGTTCCCGCCGAGAACATCCAGTACTTCGGCCTTGCCCCCGGCGCGGTCAGCTTGTACCAGATCAACGTCAAGATTCCGGACAATGTTGCGCCGAAGGCCGATGTCGACGTGGTGGTGGAAGTTCGGAGCGCGCTGACGAACCGCACCGGTTCGCCGGAGCGCATTGTCCGAACTACTATTGCCGTTAAAGCTCAGTAGTTCATACCTTAAGGGGAGCGCGCCGCAGCTTGATCTGCGGGCGTTCCCCTTAGCGCTGCTAAGGAAAACCCCAATTGTGCGCTAGGATACGGCGCGCTAAACTCGCCATGCTCCTTCTAGCGCATGGCCTTAAATTCCAAGAAATATTGTCAGTTAGTTTTAATATTGCTAGCCGCTTCCGCGCCGGCCCCGGCATCGATTCTGCTCCACAGCAGCTTCGATTCGGACACCGAAGGCTGGTCCGTAGGGGCTTTCTTCGGGACTCCATCCGTACCTCTCACAGCGCACGAACCGAATGGCGGAAGGTCAGGTGGCTATCTGGCAACGACCGACCAGTTTGGCAACAACGCCTTCCGCGCGCCTTCAGGTTGGCTTGGCAACCAGACGCGGCTATACGGCGGGCGGCTGCGTTTCTATCAACGTGCCAGCGAGTCGGATGGGCTGGTCGCACCGGTGGTCGTTCTTGCGGGCAATTCCCTGATCCTTCAATTTCGCGCGGCTCCGCCTACCTCTGATTGGACGGAGTTTAGCGTACTCCTGAATGCCGGCGCGTGGGAGATCGGTGACGGCAGTGGCGACGCGAGTGCCAAGCTCGCGAGCGATGAGCAGATCCTGGGAGTGCTTGGGGATCTCCAGTGGATCGCCTTCAGCGCGGACTGGAAAGCCGGCGAGGATCTTGTGGGCCTGGACGAGGTCTCCATCACGGACGCCTCCGTGCCGGAACCGTCCTCGCTCACGGCTGTGGCGGGCTTGGCCGCAGTTGCCATAGCTGTGGCGCGGCGTCGCGGCTAACGAACGCGAATTCGCACTTCATTGCTGCGAACGCCGCCCAGGACGACTGACACGGCGTTCGTCCCAGGCGCCGTCTGAGCCGGCACTCGCGCGTTCAACTGGTACAAGCCAACAAATCCCGGCGCTCGACCGCTATAAAGGACCTCGGCCCGCGCTCCACCGATCCAGACCTCTGCCGGAATCACGGTCTCATCCAGCCCTGACGCGCCGGGCTGCACCGAGCCCAGTCCGGTGGCATAGATAGAAATGTACTCTCCGGCGGCAGGAGGGTTGTCGCTCGTCAGTTGACCCGATCCGGCGATCGTGATGGCGCCCTCGTTGGTCGCCGTGTTGAAGAAGATGCCCGGCTGAACGGGCAGCACACGGGTGGCCACGCCGATGGACATCGCGTTGCCCGCTCGGACGATCAGGTCGGCTGAGCCCTCGG